>NZ_JANBNX010000022.1:0-64233 GCF_035615275.1 Acinetobacter sp. IK23 | reverse complement strand
TTAACTCACTAAATAAAAGCATAGATAATTACCTATGCTTTCTCAATAAGACTATCAAATATCTATTCGAATGAACTAAAAGAAGAGATTGACACAATTATGCATAAAAAGATCCATGCCCGAAAACTTTTTGGTTAAATACCACACGAGTTAACATGTTTCCCTCTGCATATTTTTTATTGTATGCAGTTTAACCTAGAGCTTAATCAAAAAGGCAAAGAATGTAGAACAATTAAGCAAAAACTGGTTTCACAATGACTAAAATAATAATGGCAATAAATGCGACTGCACTAATAGCTAAACCTGCACGGCGCTGTGCCAATAAAATAGTGTCATCCTTTTTAAAAGCCTTCATTAGTGATGATAACAGCACTAAAAATAAGATAATTTTCGCGTAAAACCATGGCTGAACCTGAAAGTTCTTCATCACCAGTAAAATTGCACCAGTAATAAAAACCACAGTAAAGGATAAATGCTGCAAAGCAACTAATGCTTTACGCCCTGCTGGGTTAGGTTGTTGCCCCTGAACACCAATGAATAGTGTAGAAACGCGTAAAACAAACACCATAAGTGCGGCAGCCACCGCAGTCATATGAATAATTTTAGTGAGTAAATGTGCATCCATGAAATTAGCCCTTAGCTTTTAGGTGCATGTGCACATTCTGGGCTAGCAGGTGCTTGACCTTGCCACTCACTTGGTAAATAGGCATGAATTGCTAAGGCATGGATTTGACCTGGATTCATTAAATCAGAAGCCAACGCATACACTTTTTGATGACGTTGAACCAAACGCAAGCCGTTAAACTCTTCACTTACCACAATCACTTTAAAATGTGATTCTTTACCTGGGAAATAACCACCGTGGCCAGCAGACTCGTTAATAACTTCCAAATGGCTAGGTGCAAGGGTTTTTAACCGTTCAATCAACTGTTGTTCAAGGCTCATAGCTTTTCCTTTTACGATTATTCATATATTTGAACCTAGTATACCCTGTCTACACACAAACAAAAGTTGCTCTTGTATGCTTTGACTTCGAATAAAATGTCTATTTATTCGGCAACTTATCAATAAAAATAGCTCTAAATGCTCATTTCTGTTTTTATTTTATGCAATCAGCATAATTATTTGCATAAAGTTGTTGACCCTTGTTTTGCTTAATGTATTATAAGCGGCACGCGGGAATAGCTCAGTTGGTAGAGCATAACCTTGCCAAGGTTGGGGTCGCGAGTTCGAGTCTCGTTTCCCGCTCCAAATTGGTTTTTTTTGAGAAAGTTTTAGTAAAAACTGCTCATATATGCGGGAATAGCTCAGTTGGTAGAGCATAACCTTGCCAAGGTTGGGGTCGCGAGTTCGAGTCTCGTTTCCCGCTCCAAATTTAATAGGCCCTAGTCGAAAGACTGGGGCTTTTTTCTTTTTATCGATTCTTATTTTTGTACTCTATCGATTCACAGCATAACTTACTGAAAAGAACTCAATTCCAAAGAAAGATTTTCTACCTTCTACCAGATTCACTTTTTTAAATTGCAGTTGTCTTCATTTAATTTAGGTATATTCGCAAGATGTCGGCTTCATTGGATGCATAGATATACACGGCAGTAATTGGAAACATTCCATATTAAAGCGTTCTATATTGTGGCTCTGCTGTAAACATATGGAAAAGATAAAATTGCAATCATAGATATAACTTTGAAAATGATATTGTTCTGTGTTTTGAGCATCATGAGTTGCATCAAAAAACTGTATATGTTCAGAAAAGACATGGAAATTAAGCTTCTTTAAATGGCTGCTCATTCCATGACCAGTACATTTAATATAGGATTCCTTTAAGGTCCATATTTGAAAAAACCGCTGATATTCGCTGAATTGATCAGTACTTTCATTTTCCTGAATCCACTCTATTTCACTCAGCGCTAACACACTGTCGACACGCCTCCATTCGAACTCTCGATTCACTCGTTCAACATCGACGCCTATTTCTCCTTCTTCAGTCACAGCAAGGACAATAACATCCGCTGAGTGGCTAAGATTAAAATAAATAGTCTTACCGCCTTGTACAAAAGGTTTGCCGTTCGGTTGTAATTGAATATTGACTTGATGGGGTGAAATACCCAGCTTATCTGCTAAAACAGACTTCGTTAAGACACGAGAAATCAAGAAAAGACGTGCTGCTTGAGGAAGATATTGATCATATCTCAACTTTTCTGCTGTGTTGAGAAAGCTGAGATAATGACTCAATATCACATGATCTTGTGGTACCCGTGAAACTGGGCAAACAAAAACCTGTACTTGGGCTATATTAGACATCACTAAGCTGTGCTGTAGTGCTGATATATTTAGTTAGAACTGGTGTGAGATAATCATAAACTGCTTCTACATGGGTCACATGCGGATTATGACCTGCACCAGCAATGCTATGTACAGGAATATTAGGACTGATTGTGGTAACAAGCGGGTCCTTCTCTCCAACAATGATTTCAACCTTAGAGCTAAGCTCGTTTAACAAAGCTGTTTGAGATGCTCGCTGCTGAGGCAAACTAATACGGTGCATATACTCACTAATATGCTTGGCTACCGACACCCGGCGTAATGAATCCATCGCATAACCAACAGATGGATTTTTTTGCCCCTCTGGATGTAAGTCTTTAGCAATCACATCTTTCGGCACAAAACGGAAAATCAGATTAGATACCGCTTGTATCTGAAACATTTTAGCAGCCTGTGCCTGAACAAAATAAGGCGATATGAGAATAAGACGTGCAACTTTATCTGGGTATTTCTTTGCAAGGTTCAATGCAAAGAGACATCCTAACGAGTGGGCAACCACAACACTATTTGGCGCTAAAAGCTTTGCAGCAGTATCAATAAACTGATGATTGTTATCTTCAATCACCTCATAACTACCCGAACGCCCAAGTCCGGGTAAGTCCATCATAGCAACCTGATCGTATGTAATTTTATTGATAATTGGAGACCAACATGCACTATCAAATGGAATGCCGTGTAAAAATAATGCAGAAGATTTTTCCGAACCAACTGACTGTTTAGTATAGATTTCTGTCCAATACCGGTTTTGATAGCTAAAAGAATTAGGTATTGAAACTTGCATACGACCAAAGCGTGTAAGCACCAGACGATCAATCCAACGAGAGAAATATGGAGTGATATTAATCAAGTCCGCGATGCCCATCTTCGCTGCCATCGCCTCTGCCCCATCAACATGATAGTGCTCAGTAGAAATGAAAGAGAGTTGCTCCTTAGAACCATCAAGTAATACCTCAGGTAATTTCTCTAATAGACCTTTAGGTACCTGTAAATGTGGTGAGCTAACCCCTAAATGCTCGGCAGCGAGGTGAACTAGGCGATGAAATTTCGGTGTCTTAGGATCAAGCAGCATATATTCCTGAGCAATCGTCTCAGGATAAGACATCGTTCGAATCAAAAAGCTCACGATATATTGCATATTGCATAGTGGCAGGAATGTGTCACGGCCACCCGGCAGTGCCAGCAGACGTCCCTGATAGAGCTTATCAATCATGTCAGCAATACCAATATATTGCATATCACCATAATTATAAAAACCATCAATGACTGTGGCTGGATTTATTGCAGTCCATGGCACATTTAAACGCTTACAAGCCTCAATGAAAGCTTGATAACCCAAAATTTTTGAAGCTTCATAGCCACCATGTTTGCAATACAACTCATCAGCCGACTCTTGCGGCGGAGCAGCCACACGATATCCACCAATCCAGATAAATCGCTCAAGCTGCTTCAATGTTGCGGCCCATTCAATCAAGGCGAGTCCTGACTTAACATTTGTACGCTCAGCTTCAGCTTTGCTAATACCCCAATTAAATGACGCTGCAAGGTGATAAATTACATGGATCTTTGCCTGAGCATCCGCTAGCAGAGAGTCCAGCTTAAAATCACGGCTCAAATCATATTCAACAAATGAAATAGATGGATCAGCCAGCCCTTCTGTTGCAATGAAACCTAACAGCTTATCTTTCTTAGTTGCAGCATTACGTAGCGCAGCAATGACTTGGTGACCCTCACGCAAAAGATCAACGACTAGTCTGCTGCCAATAAAACCTGCTGCACCTGTTACTAATATGGTCTTCCGTGAAAAATTATCTTTTTTTGCGTTCTTTAAATTATCCATAAGTCACCTTATTAGGGCTGGGCAATCCAGCATTATTTTGGAGCGAATTATCTTAAAAATTATATCGGATCTGGGCATAGACCAGACTGTTATCTCTAAATTGTCCTAACACCGTATCATTTTTGCCCCAGAAGCGATCTCCACCTGCATTCAACTGCCAGTGATCATTAAGGTTGTAGTTAATACGCACTCTCAATAACTCATTAGGCTCTGGTGCAAAATAAAACCCTGTAAACTCTAGCTTTAGGTTGTCATTCATTAGGTTAAGTGCATAACGCAGCATAGCCCCATACTGATTCTGTTGATACTGGTCACTGATGGTTTGTTGATAACGGTAAACTGCACTCAATGATGGATTTGTTAAGCTATCGGCAGATCTAAAGTCCTCAGTATGTTTGTACACGCCCATTAAACTCAGCGTGGAATTTTTTAATGATAATTCTGGACCCACGACCACAGTTAAATTATTTTTTTTGTGTGTAAGATCTTCACTGCCATCCGAGTCAGTCTTTGTATAAGCAGCTTCACCGCGCCACACAATATCGTTATGGTTATAACTGAAGTCTACTCCATAGACAGACATAGGATTATTTTTCAGCTGCAATTTTGCTTCCCCTGTTGGAGATGCTGAAAGAACTGAAAGATCGGGCATGTGATCCAAACCTGAAAAATACGATGCCCCGACATCTAGACCATCTACAGAATAATCCCAACGTACTGCAAACATAGGACGACTCTTACGGTCTATGTCATACTGAACACCAGCAATCTGGCGCAATGGAATCACATCTGAACGACTACGCGAATACCACAATGCGGTCCATTTATTGGTTCCAGATTCAGGAATATACGTCAATTTGAGTGCATCATTTCCAAGACGTTGATCTGTCTCATCTGGTACTAGACGCGTATAGTCACGAGGCGAGAGATTATCCGTTGGGTTAATGCCATCAGACCGTCCCCAGATGACAATCTGACGACCAACATCAACATAAACGGTCTGATCCCAGTTATAAGAGGCATATAACTCACGTAAGTTACGGTTTACCTTACTCACTTGATCTGGGTTCACAGTATGGTCCGTTTCGTCTCCAACCACGATGTCGTAATGCAGCTTAAATGCAGGGTTAAACTTGAGCGTACCATTGGACCAGAAACTTGCCTGTCCAATGTTTTTTAACGAACTTAAATCACGATCTGATGACCACACATCGAGTCTGGCTGAGTTCTGGCTAACAAAACTAATTTCACTGTCATCTGCATAAGCATGCTGCAGTAGCATAAAGCTACTGCAGCATGCAAATACCCAATAGGCACCTTGCGTCATTTTTCAAGGCTCTGCGGTGAGAAAAGCTTATCGGATAAAGTTTTTTCTGCCACAAAATCATTGACGATCACTTGCGTCATATGTTGAGTTTGCAGATTTTTCGCCATAGATTTCATAGCCTGCCATCTTGGTTTCACTTTGCCGTAAGGACGGATATCGGTGAACTCAATGTGTTTTAAAGGCTTACCTGCTGTATCCCAAATGTCGATGGTTGCTGTAACAAAGTTATCTTTGAGTATGCACATACGACGTTTGCTATAACCAAAGTCACTCTTCACAGTATTGTTAATTGGCGTTGCTTCAATCATGTAGCAATCTTTACCATTAAATTTGCCATCTGCCAGTTTCGTGTACTTCCAGTCACTGAGCTTATAGCCAAGCACATCACCATAACTAAAGTCCGTACCAATAAAAGCATCACCTTTATTCGCTGATGCAAGACGGCGTACTTTTTTCAATGCAGGCAAATAGACAAACATGCTATCGCTGCCTTTTGCATTTTCAATTAACAGCGTCGTGGTTCCTTGGACATCTGCTGGCGAGATGAACTCAGTCAAACGCATGTTGTTCTGAGTATTTCCAGCAAGCTTAGTCATATTTTTAGTTAAACGTACACGTTGCTCGCCATTTTTAGAGGTCAAAATAAATTTGGCGCTAGCGGTTGAAGACAAGAACTTAGAGGCATCATCACTACGATTAACAATGTCTTGAACTTCATCTGCATGAGATGTTTTAGGTAATGAAAAAGTGAGTGCTGTACCCAATAAAAGGCTTGTCACAACAGTTTGTGCAACAGAAATGCTCTTCTTATTTGAAGAAAAGATAAAACGAGGTTTCAACATCAGAATCATTGTAGGTACCATAATTAAGGTTGCAAATACACTGAACAGCATCGCAATCACAATAAACATTGCGAGCCATTGATGAACGTGGAAGCCTTGCGACAAAGATAATACGCCATACCCACCGGCAACCGCAGTCGCGACAAAAAGAGATGCCTTACCAGCAGTACTTAAAGTTTTACGAATAGCGTCTTTGATATCGCCGCCTTCTTCGCGCAAAATTTCACGCAAGCGGTAGAGGAAGTAAATGGCATAATCCGCACCAATACCTACAGCCATGGCCGAGATGAGAGAGTTCGGAATATTGAGCGGAATGTCGAGCCATCCCATCACGCCAAAGATCGCAAGAATTGAGAACAGAAGTGGTGTAAGAACAATCAGTCCCGCTGAAATCGAACGGAAAACCAATGCTGAAATAAAGAATACGGCAAATGAAATTTGTAGAATGTTCATGAGCTTGCCGTGAACCATTGTTTCAGTTAAGGCAATGGTCTGCGTCACATCACCACCAAAACTTACTACAGCCTTATCACCCAATTGACCCGCCATATAGGTTTTTAGCGACTCAAGGATTTCTTTAATGCGATGATTACTGCCTGTTTTCAGAAGAACAGTGATCTTGGCATAACGCTGAGTGGTATCAATGTATGAATCAAAATCAGTCGGCTCACCAGACATTGAATACAACAGCAGATACTGAGCAACGACATCTTTGGTTGCAGGAACCTGAAATGCCTGTGGCTGATCAGCATTCATTGCCTGATTCATTCGTTTGATATAGTCCACGATAGAGATGGTTTTACCGACCTCTGGAATTGAGTTTGCGAACTTTTCTGTATTATCAATCGCTTTTAGGATTTCAGGGTTTTCAATACCATCACGAACCTTCGTATCAACCATAATATAAAGGCTGTTTGTGCCACCAAGAGACTGATTCAAGAATCTGTCGTCTTGCTGCATTGGTAAGTCGCGAGCGAAGAAATTACGGCTATCGTTGTCTACCACAATACGGCTCGTGCCAATAGCCAGAAAGACGCCCATTGCCGCAATCGCAGTCATTAACATCATTCGTGGACGAACTGATAAAATGACATCACCAATACGGTTTGGAATCCAATCCCAGATCGGCAAGCCTTTGCGTTTGACCTTCACAACCGAAGGCGGTGGCAACATTGAGCGAAGTGCCGGAATAAAAGTCATCTCAATCACCAGCGTACTGATGATCCCGATTCCTGTAAAAATACCGAATGAACGAATCGTTGGAATATTGAAAGTCAACAATGAGAAGAAACCAGCCGCTGCAATACCACCAGCCAATACCATAACTGGACCCACACGAACCAAAGACTGCACTACAGCTTCGCTATTGGCAGCTTTAGGTTCCATCCCTTGAGCAATCAAACGATCAAAATCTTCATAGTAGCGCTTGAGCAACTGCACAGCGTGCCCTGCCGCAATAGCTAGAATCAGAATCGGCGTAGGCGAGTTAAAGATATCCATTGGCTGTTTGAATAAGCCCATCATGCCCATACCCCATGCCACAGCCAACAAAGCTGTAACGAGTGGCAGAATCAAACCTTGCTTGCTGCGGAATGCTTCAAAGTGCAATAAACCAATCACCAATACAGCAATCGGGAACAAGATGTTGATACGTTTAGAGTAATCTTCAGCTTTATCCAGATACACAGGATTACCACCGACACTGATGGTCATATCTTTAGATTGTTCGCTCTCTACGATTTTGTTGATTGGGCCCATCATCTTTTGGAAGCCCTCTGGACTTTCCTCAAGTTCAAGCAAAATCGCAGCAGTTCGTTGATCTTTAGATACCACTGAATTCATATAGGTTGGATTCAGTGCCAGTAGTTTTTTCAGGTGATCGATATCCTCCTGAGTGACTGAACTACTCGGCAATAGTTTCTTGGCATCGAAGCCTTCTGCATTCGCCTCGATACCTTTTGCTTGACGTGCAGCCAGACTCATCATAGTGGAACGGACCACGCCCGGTGCATTATCCACTTCTTCGGTAATGCGTTTGACTTTCTCCAACACCTGCGGCTGATAAATATCACCCTGCTTTGGAGTAATACCGATCACGACCATATATTTGGAGCCGAATTTCTTTTCAATCAGCTTGGTCGAGGTGATGTACGGATGCCCTTTAGGCGCAAGTGCATCTGGGTCAATAATAATTTTTACACCAGATGCCAGATACGCTAGAGCAAGTGTTAAGAGCATCACCACAGTCAACACAATACGACGATGGCTAAGAATCCAACGTGCGTATTTCTCCATTACTTGTTGAGTCTTACGAGGTGGTTTACTGCTCTCGATAGTTGGTTTATTTTCATTGCCAACCGACTCATAGGCTTCACCCTTTTGAGCCAATGCTTGAAGATTATCAACATCTTTTTTGAACTGAGCGAGTACCATCTTTTTTAGCAGCGCTGGCGGCAATACACCAAAAAAGCTACCTGGTTCTGCCTCAAACACCCATTCAATCCACGTACCTTCCGGATGTGGCTTGAAACGGTAAGTACCAGTGTAGTGAAAGGGTCCTTCCACTACTTTAAACGCATACAATTCGTTCGGTACCAGATGTGTAATTTCACCTTTAAAGGACATTTCACGACCAATAAAGCTAAAACCAATCTCGTACTTACTGCCCACACGCGGAGTACTGTCTAGCAGTTCAGAATGCTTACACGACAATTGCCAACCTGCATCATTGGCCGGGTTTGCAAGGTAGTTAAAAACCTTGTCAATCTCGGCCGGTATGAGGAAAGCATGTTCTATGGTCACCATAGTGGTTCTACCTTCTTGTATTTTTTACGCAGGAATTGGATACATCTGATCAATGGTCTGGGCTACAGCCACGACATTCTCAGCATACATAATTGATGAATGGTCACCAGGCAAATCCACTTGTGTAAACGTTTCTTTGACCAGTTGATCCCAACCTAGACTTTCTCCGAAGTCTTCCTGCTCATCTTTGGCCTTGACCAGTAGAATTGGAAAATCTTCAGGATCTGGGAAATAGGTCTGGAGTGCGATGCCATTCGCCAAATAGGTATCAAAGTAAAGTCGGAAATCTGATGGATCAGCATCTAACGGTAGAACATTGATGGCCTTAGCTTCTTTAAGTACATGATCAAACATTTGATCTGGACTCAATTCACGCAAGTATTGCGCTGGGATCGTTAACTTTTTGCCATAAGGTGCAGCTAAATCACGGGCGAACCAAGACAAAAGCATGGCATCGTCAGCATCTTCAGGCACATTTTCTGGAATTGGAGCACGAGTATCGATCATGACAATACCTGTGACCTGTTGGCCCATTTGACGCAACTGACGACTGATCTCATATGCAATTGCACCACCGAAACACCAGCCACCGAGGAAATAAGGGCCTTGAGGCTGCATCTTTTGCATTTCAGCAATATAGAGCGTCGCCATTTCTTCAATCGCCACTTCCGCAGCATCGGCTTCAATCAGTCCAGGAGACTGAATAGCACGTAAGGTACGGTTCGGATTGAGGTGACGCGAAAGCTCCATATAACAGAAGGTACTGCCACCAATTGGATGGAACAGCCACAGCGGTTGTTCATAAGTTCCACGGCGTAGTTCAATTACAATAGATGGCTTAATTTCTTTATTTTCGCGAATGATTTCACTCAGACTCGCCACAGTGGAATATTGTGCCAACAAAGCAACTGACAGTTCGGTACCGAAAGCCTTTTTAAGATGGTTGACAAGCTTCACAGCTAATAAAGAATGCCCACCTAATTCAAAGAAATCATCGTGTATACCCACTCGCTTGACCGACAAGATCTGTTCAAAGGTAGTACACAATTCGATTTCGATCGGATCACGCGGTGCAACATAATCATTGCTCTGCTCAAAGATCGGCTCAGGAAATGCCTTACGATCCAACTTATTGTTGGCCGTCATTGGAAATTCATCCAATCGGATAAACGCACTTGGCACCATATAAGCTGGAAGATGGATTTGCAGGGTCTTTTTTAAACCAGCAATATCAAGCTCTTGTCCAGTTACATACGCCACCAGTTTCTGGTCGCTGTCAGCTGTGGTCTTAACCAGCACTACCGCATCTGTGATACCGTCGATCTGTTTGAGAACATTCTCGATTTCACCTAGTTCGATACGGAATCCACGAATCTTGACTTGGAAATCTAGACGTCCATGATGAGTCAAGCGTCCATCTGTACGCAGACAGACTTTATCCCCTGTTCGGTAGAGTCGACCGGCATTTGGTAGAGATGGCAATGTTCTAAATTGTGCATCTGTCAATTCAGGTCGATGCCAATAATCAACTGCCAGACCATCACCACCAATCCAAAGCTCACCCATAACGCCTGGCGGAACTAAACGCTGCTGCTCATCAAGGACATAAAGCTGGGTATTCGCCAGTGGTTCACCTAAATCAATATACTTTGCATCGTTGATACGAGCTGCACTAGACCACACTGTAGTTTCAGTCGGGCCATAGACATTCCAGAGACAGCCGACTTTATCCAGCAGTTTTTCTGCAAGAATAGTATCTAGTGCTTCGCCTCCACAGAGTGCAGTCAACCCTCCATTGCCGCCCCACTCGCTATCTAAGAGCATTTTCCAAGAAGCCGGTGTAGCCTGCAAGACATTGATAGACTTAGCATTTAGATAATCTACGAGTTGATTACCATCTTGTGATACTTCACGTGGGCAAACATGCACCACACCGCCGTACATAAGCGGAATGAGTAATTCAAGAATTGAAATATCAAATGCATACGTGGTGATTGCTAACAACTGAGTTTCAGTCGTTACTTGCAATCTATCATTCATAGATAGCAAGAAATTGATGATTGAAGGATGCCCAATACGAACACCTTTAGGCTTACCTGTCGAACCTGATGTGTACATCACATAAGCTATGTCACCAAAGGCAAGCGTCTCGCGCACTTTCTCAAGTGCGACAACACCAGCTTGATTGATATCTAAGCGAGGCACAGAAACGTTAAGAGCATCCATTAACTCGGTTTGAGTCAAGATAACTTTAGGTTCGGCATCTTCAATGATGTTTTGTAGACGTTCAGTTGGGAAGTTAGGATCCAGTGGCACATAAGCTGCCCCTGCCGCCCAGATTCCAAGGATTGCTGCTGGCAATAATGCTGTGCGGTCTAACATGAGACCTACACGATCGCCACGTATAATACCGTGTGCACGCAAATATTCAGCAATACCAGCAATATGTTGACCTAACTCACGGTAGCTAACCGCATGATCGTTCGAGGTCAAAGCATGATGATCACCACGATCATCAATCTGCTTTAAAATCATTGCGAATAGATCATGCTGAGGATAATCAGTCGCCTTTCCACGGAGGGCCTCGAACTGAATGCCATCTTTATAATCAGGTGCGATATTTAACTCAACGATCTTACTTTCTGGATGAGCCACCATCTCAGATAGTACAGCTTGCAGCAGCTGTACCATATTTTCGGCAGACTGCGCAGAAAATAGCTCAGTGTTATATTTCAATACACCAACAAGTTCACCCTGATATTCACCGCCCATTTCTAGCGTAATATCCAACTGTCCTTCTTGCTGACGAACTGGAAAACTTCCTAAAGTTAAATCTTGACCAACCAAAGTAGCTGGGGTCTGGATTGGCAGAAGTAGTTCTTTAAACTCATCCATACCCCCTAGACGTTCCCAGAACATTCCTACCTGAGCCAATGGGTTAATACTGCCATCACGCTTTGGTGAAACAGCCTCAACTACTCTAGAAAAAGCAACTTTTTGATGCTTAAGGCTCTGTCTTAATTGTTCCTGAACTTGCTGGGTAAATTGACGTAAAGTCAAATCAGCATCGATGTCCATCTGGATAGCTATTGTGTTGACGAACTGCCCCAATGCATTACGCAAAGAGCGTTCAAGTCGACCAGCTACAGGTGTGGCAATGACTAGATTATTTTCATTAGAGAGTTTGTGCAGCAGGATATAGAACCCCGATAGCACAAGTCCGAACAATGTGATCTCATAATCTTTCGCCAAGTTTACAAGACCAGATGACACTGATTCAGGTACAAGGAAAGCCAGTGAGCTACCCTTATGCTGCTGTACAGCTGGACGAGGATAATCAAGCGGAATGCTATGCACATGTGGTGCATGCTTCAGTGCATTTTTCCAGAAAAGTAAACTTTCATCAGTATCATCGATTACGCTGCTCTGCTGCTTATCGGCATACTGTGCAAACTCAATTCCGTTTACTGTATCCGATTCTGCAACGAGTCCAAAACGTTTACTAACGTCTCGTAGTAACAGGCCAATTGACCAAAAATCCATGAGCGCATGATGAATCACAACGGCAATCACATAGTGATTTTGTCCACGCTCATAACAATGAACACGCCACAATGGTGGCTGAGTCAGGTCAAATGGCTGCTTGGTATCTTGCTCAACCAATTGCGTCAAATCAGAAGCTTCAATATGACGAGCATCAGAAAAGATGATATTCGGATAGACGCGATCCCAGATGAGTTGCTCAATCCCCTGATCATTGGCAGGCATGCTGACACGCAACAGCGGATAATCATGCATGACCGCTTCCAGAATCTCCATCGGCTTGTTGCCTAATGGTTGATTGACCTTCACATCAAAGGCCACCACCATATTGTAGGCACTGCAAGTTGGTTCAAGACGCTGGATGTACCAAATACCAAGCTGTTCCGCAGAAATCGCATGACGCGACAGAACTTCCGGTTCTAGTCGTGCAAGGTTGTTCATGAAGCAACTCCCTGTTGCAACTCAGAAACAAGATATTCGGCCAACGCATTGATTGTTGGGTAATCCCATAAGAGGGTCGGCTCAAGCTCCAGTTTTGTCAGATCTTCTAAGTCCCCAGATACAGACAAAGCAACGATCGAATCAAGACCATAACTGGTAAATTTTTGATCTGGATCAATCGTCTCAGGCTCTACGCGCATTTCTTTGGCTACTAGCGTACGAATAATTGCGCTCCAGTAAGCTTTATCTTTATTCATGGGGTAATCTCCTCTTTAACCGGTTTGGCATCACGTGGTGCCAGTGCAAAATCGATGACGGATAACATATGGTTAGTTGAAATTCGGTCTAGCAAATCTGCCAATGTACTTTCACGCAATGACGTCATAGGAGGAGCTGTCTGTCCTTCAGCGGCATTTAAGAAAATGATCAGCCATGCACCATCCTGTAAAGCTGGTCTTAGGCCCTGACGGTTAAAGACCCAGAAACCCAACACGGCAATACGAGCAAATAACTCGGCGTAGCTACGAGCAAGACTAAAGCGCAACGTTTCAAGCTCTTTGCTCTGCTCAGAATTTGAGAAGTAATCCTGAATTTTTTGATCCAAAGAACGTTGTTCAACCAGAAGTTGGCCTGCTTGTTCACGTAGCGTAGTGAGTGTCTCAGCAGACAATCCTGCTGTGACATCGGCATCGTTGAGCATTTCGATGATTGTTTCGAGTGATTCCATCACCAAATCACCATCTCGGTTGAAAATCTCAAGCTCGCGGAAATCAATAGCGCCTGTCTCTACCTGCAAGTCAAACAACTGGCGATAACGTGCTTTAGCTTCGGATTGATTGAGATGGTCGGCTTTTTTGCTACGACCTTTATTGGCAGATTTGAGCTGAAAACTCAGACTGTCTAGGCAAACGGTGCTACTACCGTCAAACACACTAACAATCAGATGATCTCTGAATGCTTTCTGATACATTCCATCCGCATACGCATTTCTTAAGAAAAAGCGTGACCCAAGCACTGAAGAAGTGATCTTGGCAAGCGACTCTACATACTCAGGTACTAGTACTTTCACGATTGGTGACCATGTACTGAACTGATTGATACATACGTGCAAACCACGCGCACCAACAAGTGATAACACCTCAGCCGCTAAAAGGTAGGCATAAGCTGTCGCGAGTTGCTCACGTACCAACGGAATACTGATTACTTTTTTGTTATATAACTCGCGTTCAATAGCAAACTCGGTCGCAATGCGTAGCATCGTATCGCCAGCACCTAGAGAGAAGCTACTGCAATATGCACGTGTTACCTGTAGCGTCTTAAGCCCAAGCTCTAGGCCTTGGCCTTCTTCACCGATCAGGGCATCTTTGTGAATTTCAGCATTGTTAAAACCAATACCGCTAATATCTAGACCACGCATACCCACTGTTGGTAGTCGGTTCAGGCTATATGTTCCTTTTGAGGCCATATGACGCTTATCGAGCCAGAATGCGCTTAGGCTACGTGGTCCACGATCGTCCGATGTTTTAGCGATTAGGCTTAAAGAGTCTCCTAAAGTGGCACGGTTAATTGACCATTTTTCGCCATTTAAAACATATTTACTCTCGGTAGATTGCGCTGTCACTTCACTCGATAGCAGGTCAGCGCCATGGGCTTTCTCGCTATAAGCCAGCGCTGGAGCAGCGCCACTCAAAATTCGACTAGCAATGTTCTGGCATTGATTCGCATTACCGCCGATCCAGACAATCACAGACCAAGCATTCGTGCTATAGGTCGAGTTGATAGTTAAATCACGTCGTGCCAGCACGCGATGTAGATATAGCAATTCTTCACCAATTTCCATACGACCTCCAAGCTCTGAAGGTACATAGAAACGGTTCATACCTACCGCATTCAGAAAATCAACAGCACGCTGAGGGTACTGTTCTTTCTCATCACGTTCGATGGCAGCGGACCAAGAAAAATCGTTGTTAGTATCATGTACGGAGCCTAAAATTTGCTCCAGACGAGCAGCAGATTGAAACTGCCGCAAATTGGACGTAAGTGACATGAATTTTCACTCAAATGATTAAAAGGTAAGGGTTTAAAACAAAGCACTTTTCAGACGATTAAAAATCAGCTTGCGCACTTCACGTTCCTTGATCATTGAGTTGAGTAGATTGGAGCTATAACGAATCAGCTGCCCCCGCTGCTCACGATCACGGATGACTTCTAAACCGTTCTTGACATAGTTTCGAGCAATTACCGTTCTACGGTTTGGATGGGTTAAACAGACCAATTGACCGCGTTCGATCTGCTCTTTAATTTTTCTTCTTCTAATTTTGCCGCTCGTGGTCTTATTTATTCGGCCTTGATGCAGTAAAAAGACACCTTCTACAGGCAAGCCAATCTCAGCTGTCACTTGTTCCTTGACCTGAGTTCTAATGGCTTCAAAATTGAGAGTCTTGTCTAGTGACTTCTTCTTGATTTCAAGTACAACCGTAACACCGTCAGAATCAGCAACATTCACTGCTGCAACACAGCCTTTACGAACAGCAGGATGCGCCATTTCAACAGAGCACTCGATATCTTGTGGATAATAGTTCTTGCCACGAATGATAATCACATCCTTAAGACGACCAGTCACATATAGGTCTCCATCTTTGACAAAGCCCATATCCCCCGTTCTTAAGTAATGCAATTGGCTAGGCTGACCCGCTTCATCGACAATAGTCGCGGCAAAAGTTTCCTGATTGACCTCTGGCTTCTGCCAATAGCCAGCTGTCACACTCTCACCTGCCAACCAGATTTCACCAACTTCATGAGCAGCTACTTCTTGATGGGTATGCGGATTGACGATACGGCAATCGATGTGTGCAGAGATCTTGCCACAGCTCACCACTTGTACAGCATTCTGGTCTTGACTGATTTCTACCAAGTGGGCATTTAATTTGTCACGATCAAGTGAAATGGCATTCAGAGGACCGGTTACACCACTGACTAAAAGCGTGACTTCTGCCAAGCCATAACATGGCAAGAAAGTATCTAGCTTCAATTTCGACTGAGTATTAAACTTCTCCATGAAGCGCTGCATAACGTGAGCTTTGATTGGCTCAGCACCATTAAACATTACACGAACGCGACTCAGATCAAGCGCTGCAGCGTCCTCATCAGAGATACGATGCAAGCACAACTCATAAGCAAAGTTTGGCCCACCACTGATCGTGACGCCTTTTTCACTAATGAATTGTAGCCATTTCAACGGTTTTCGAATGAAGTCCAGCGGCGACATAACATAACAAGTCAGTCCCACATAAACGGTCTGTAAAACTGAACCAATTAATCCCATGTCGTGATAAACAGGCAACCATGTCAAGCCAATATCATCCGGCTGCGTACAAAAGGCTTCGGCAATCATGACCTCATTTGCCATAATATTTTTATGGGTAACGATCACCCCTTTAGGCCAACCTGTTGATCCTGAAGTGTACTGAAGGAAACAAACATCATCTTCATCAATAAGCGGAAAATCTTTTTCCACTACATCACGCTGCAATTGGGCATCAACGGCATGTAATATTAAGCTTTCATTTTGAGCCTTTAATGTGATCAGACCTGATAGCTCAAGAATCTTTTTTGTTGTGAGTACTATCTTTGGCTCACAGTCATTCATAATATTCAAAATATTAGAAAAACCATTACGATTAAACGGTAAGCTGACTGGTACTGCGATGATTTTAGCTTTTAGACAAGCAAAGAACGAAACGATAAAGTCTAGACCAGGTTCAAATAGCAATACTGCACGATCGCCACTATTTACAAGGTTTAGTAATATCTGAGCTTGATATTGAACTCGCTCGTTCAGATCTGCATACGTCAAAGCTTGAATACCACCCGACTGGCGCCCCAAATACTCGAAAGCTGTCTTAGCTCCATTTAATTTCGCGTGGGATTCCAAAGTTGCAATGATATTATCCGTACACATTACAGCCATAACTTACTCCGATTAATTATAATTAACCCTTCAAAGAAACCTGTTGTTTCAGAAATTCAACTTCTAGCTGGGGGTTTTAATAAAAATGAATATACTTTTTGTTTAAAATATAAATTCACATTATATTTTATGTTCGGGTGTTTTTTATTACACCTGTAAGTGTTAACAGGTTAGGCAACTTTTATTTAAAATTAAGAGCTTAGTTCTCTTTTATAATCATTTTTATTCAGTTAAAGATTACAAATTCTTGTAATTAATTAAACTTAAAAACCTACCCTAACAAACTCGATTTAGAAAATGTCAAGCCAATATTGTTAAGTTTATCTAAACCACAAAACATATTGAGTTCGAATTTTCATTTTTTCTTAACTTTAGGTTCGTATTTTAGATAAAATTTATGATTTTACTGGTTATATACAATCTAACTAAAAACCACATTTAATTCCAGAACTTTTAGCACCAATAAAAATCTTAATTTAATTATACTTAAGCTTTGATTAAATACTTAAAACTACATATATACATAAGTTGTGAAATTTATCTTACTATCCGACCATAAAAAATAAAAGTAAAATTAGAATTAAATATGTTAAAAAGAACTTTTTTTAATTTTGATAATTATTATATCTCAAATAAAAATTAAATTTAAAAAAAATAATTAAATTATTTATCTTTATTAAAATAAATAATTTTTTAAATTTAATTTAAAATATACATCACAACTATTTAACTTTAATATTATTTTTATTATAAACTTAGTTTTACAATAGTCCTAACATTACAGCACGAATTGCTGCTGAAATTTTATTATTCACATTTAGTTTTTGCATTGAATTACTCAGATGGAAATTTATGGTTCTTTCACTTACTCCAAGAATCTGTGCAATCTCAGCTGACGTTTTACCCTCAGCCGTCCAACGTAGTACCTCTTTTTCTCGGTTCGTTAAATATAGATTAAACTGAGAGAACTCAACATCATTTACAATTTTAGCAATGCTGGAATGCACAGTTTGAGTTAGCCAATACATATTTGTATATTGTGCCTTTTGTTCTTTTTCAGATAATTGGTCGCTGGATCTTGCCAAAGTTAGCATTCCACGTGTCCCAATGAAATCACGACTTGACTGTGCCCAACCAACATTTAAACCATAAGAACGCGCTTCCTCCCAGAAGTCTTTCTCTACTTGTGTATGAGTGTATTGACTTGACCAGACAAGAGGTTTCAGTGAAACCATACAGTGCTGAACAGTTGGGTCGACCTTAACATACTGCTGTTCCACATAGCGTTGCTGCCATGCTTGAGGATAATTATTCAGCATAATTGTTTTTGGTTCAGCAATAGATAATGGTGACTGCATACCATAAGCACAATAATCAAATCCAAGCTTTAATGCTGTCGATTTGACGACTTCAAATAATTGGTATTCATCTTGCACGATCAAAAATGCTGATAATAAATCCTCTTGCCAACTTTCCATTTGCTCTCATTAGACTCCGGCCAAAAATCATTTTTTGTTCAGTTTCATCTTATGAATCCAAGCAATCAAATTGAAGTATAGGCCTTATCTTTTACCCTTATTCCAATAAAGCGCTGCGAGAATCTAAAAGATTTTTAGGTACTAAAATATTTTGAACACCTATTCCTCTTTTATTGATTTCTCAATTGCAGATTTTGAATTCATCATTCAATTAACAACACTTTTAAGCCTAAATGGGTGCAAATTCTTCAGATAAACTAAATTTCTAAAAGCTTTTAAGGTTGTTATATTTCAGGTGCAGATTATGCTTGAAAAAAATTTTTTATAGGATGCATTTTATTCCAAAAAATAATTATTTTTAAATAAACACTAAGACTCCACTACTTATTATCAATGAGATATTTTTATTAATTTAATTTAATAATAACTTCTAACAACACCTAAAATTATGAAATTTTACCATTTATTATATATAGAAACTAAAAGCATCTACAATAATTTAAAAAAATCAAATAATTACACCATAATCTGTATTGCTTATGATTATCCTTTCAATAATGAGAATAGATAATCCATATAAAGTTCATCATCGGTCGTATGATTTCGTAAATTTCAACAAGTTATTTTCGACTAAAGAACTAAAGTTACTCTATTCTCATATAAGTAAATCTTAATATCCAAGCACCCCTCTAATAAGGTCAGCTTAACGATATAGGCCATGGAATTATCTTTAACCTGTTAAATATGACAGTATTTCATTGGCAATAATTTATGTTATTTATCAGTAGAATTCCATTTTAGGTTACTTAAACAGGTAGCATGGTCAGCATACCCACTCACTTTCCAATCTCAGCAGATGGTTTTATTCGGATGAATGAAAACCAGCTTATGAACCACTCTCTCCGACACATCTTATCCATTGTTGAATCAATACAAATCGAAGATTCACAAATTTTTTATTACGGTTTTACTGAATGGGCAACACTAAAGACCCCTGCTTTAAGTACTGGATGGGACTGGGTATTCATTGAGCAAAATGGAGCCGCTAGCTTAAAACGAATTGGCCTGCCGAGAAGCAATATCATGATTGTTGATGTATCTGGTACAGATATTGGATTTGATGTGACTGGATCATTAATCGAGAAGAAAATCGACAGCCTGTTCTGGGAACAGTTCATTTATGCCCAAATCAATACAAGATTAATAAAGTCTAAATTGAGCCCTAATTTCTCCTAGCAACCTGTAAATTTTTACAGTTACCGCCTTCCTAGGTGTTCAGTAAAGTCACATCAAAAATAAGTGGAAGCACTTGTAATGAATATTATTGCTGGATTTCAAAACAATTTTTCAGAAGGCTTATATACCAAATTTAAAAGTTACCGCTACAAGGTGTTTGTTGAACATTTGGGATGGGAGTTAAACTGTCCACATAATGAAGAATTAGATCAATTTGATAAAGTCGATACAGCTTACGTTGTCGCTCAAGACAGAGATTCCAATATTATTGGTTGTGCCAGATTACTACCTACAACTCAACCGTATTTACTGGGTGAAATATTTCCTCAATTAATGAATGGAATGCCTATTCCCTGCTCACCAGAAATTTGGGAACTCTCAAGGTTTTCTGCCGTAGATTTCTCGAATCCACCGACCACAGCGACTCAAGCAATATCATCACCTGTTTCGATTGCCATTCTGCAAGAAGCAATTAACTTTGCAAGAGAACAAGGTGCCAAACAACTTATTACCACCTCTCCTCTTGGGGTAGAGCGGTTACTACGTGCTGCTGGGTTTCGTGCCCATCGTGCAGGCCCACCAATGACGATTGATGGATATGCTATGTTTGCATGCTTGATTGAAGTTTAGTATCTAGCAAATTAGTAACGTATTGAAAAGCTGGGGCGTAAAAATAGAAACGTAGTACTTGAACCTCTTTTTTTTGTTCCAAATATCAGAAGAAGTAGTCGAAAACTAGTTCTCATTGGCTGGCTATAAAATATTTTTAATTATATTTCTTATAATCATTTACTGCCTGAGCTAAGGCCTGAATTCCCTCATCAATTTTATCGGCAGTAATAGATCCAATGCCTAGCCTTAAAAAATGTTGATGTTGATCTGTACTTAGAAAAAATGGCTGACCAGCCTCCACAAACACCCCTACATTAGCTGCGTATTGGGCCAGAACAGTACAATTGATATCACTTTGGGTATCAATCCAACATGCCGAGCCACCATTTAATGAATAAACTTTCCACGTAGGAAAGTAATGATGTATTGCTGTTATTAACTGCTCTCCACGATATTTATGGAGCTGAAATTGTCGGCGTAGCATACCATGGTAATAACCTTGATCAATAAAAAGGGCAAATACTCTTTGATTAAAAACATTGGGGTGCCGAAGCATTAGACGACGCAAATGACGCAATTCATTAATGAGTTCAGGGGCTGCTACGATGTATCCTAAGCGTAAACCTGGTGCTAGAGGCTTAGATAAACTCCCGATATAAACTACTCTCCCATGCCGATCTAAACTTTTTAATGCAGGGATCGTAGTATTTTGAACCAAAACCTGTGCATCGTATTCATCTTCTATAATGATACTGTCTTGCTGCTCCGCCAGTTGTAAAAGCTTTTTACGGCGTGAAGGAGACATAGTGATACCTGTTGGGCATTGTCGCCCTGGCGTCACATAAAAATAATCACAGCCCACAGCATTTGTTAGAGTAACGCCTTCATGATCGACCGCTAATGGCACAATATTTGGTGTATGCAACATAAAAATATTTCGTGCATCAGGATAGCCAGGGTCTTCTATACCAACACTTTGTTGTTCTTTAAGTAGTAGTGCTGCCAACATATACAATGCATGCTGGCTTCCTACCGTAAGTAATATTTGATTTTCTTTGGCCATAATTCCACGGGTCGGTAAAATATGTTGCCGTATTGCATTTATAAGGAAAGTATCATCACCTTGTTGTGTAATATCCCTTGCCCATATCGATGCATCTTTAGCTGATAAAGCTTTAAGAGCACACTCACGCCAAGATGAAGCCGGAAAACTTTCAAAGTCAGGCTGACCATATATAAACGGGTATGGGTAACTCATCCAATCCGCAGGCTTATTAATATGCCTTTGAGCTGATGGGCGAAGACAAAAGCGTGAAACCCATTCTGTAGATTTTGATGTTGTTTTTATCGTTTTGCTTTCACTACTATCAATTTGGAAGCTGGGATGCACAAAATGTCCACTACGTTGCCTAGACTCTAAAATACGTTCAGCTACGAGTTGTTGATATGCAATAGTCACAGTATTACGACCAACTCCAAGTTGATCTGCCAAATAGCGACTTGATGGAATAGCCATACCTGGCTTGAGATAACCTTGTACTAATGCAGTAAACATCATACGGCAAATTCTTCCCTGTAAATTGAGTCCACTTTGCTCAGTCTCTGCAAAGAATACGTTCCATATACTTGGTGCTACTGAGCTTGTTACAAACTGATCTCTTTCCATAGTGCATTTCTCGACCTATTTTGAAGCCAAAATGCTTAACGTGGTGCATTTTGCCTCTGAAGACCTATGATTTACCGAAATCTGGCATCATAAATACAAATGCAAGACCTATTCCAATATATAAAAAATCTAAAAAAAATAATAAATTTTAAATATTTAAATTAATTTAAATCTGGCTCCATCAAAAACTTAAATCTGGTACTACGGCGAATTGCTCTATTTCACTACAGTTTAATCATCAAAATGGATTCGTATGTATTTGGAGTTAAAAAGATGAAACAAACTCAACTTTTGCAACTAATCACTGACTTTTCTACAGCATGGAATAAACACGATGTAGAGCAACTCATGGACTGTATGCATTCTGATTGTTGTTTTGAAACAGTTGCAGGTGATGAGGTATACGGTACACGTATTCAAGGACATGAATCTGTTCGTCAAGCATTTGAAAATACTTTTAAAAGTTTCCCTGATGCACAGTGGCTTAATGGTAAACATTGGTTGAGCGAAGATGCGCTATACGGAATTTCTGAAACTACATTTACAGCATCAACCCCTGAAGGTGGAAAAATTGAAGCCAACATGGTTGATGTTTTCACCTTTAAAGATGGAAAAATTTTAGTCAAAAATGCATTCCGTAAAAATCGCCCTGTGCAAGCAGTCGCTTAAGGAGCCTGCCCATGAATCATTCAGTACAACAATTAACTTCTCTAGACAAAATAGTTGATCCAATATCTGAACCCATTCATCGTGGCTTTAAAATCTACAACGCTAAATTTGATCCGTTGACAGATAAAATCGTAACTGGCAACGAACAATACGCACCAACCTACTGGGTTGCAACGGCTGGAACACCTCCCGATGATGATGGCCCATTATCAGGTGATACAGAGGCCGACATTGTCATTATTGGTGGCGGTTTTACTGGTCTTTCAACTGCTTTAACTCTTGCAGAACAATTTGGCACTGCGCCATTAGTTCTTGAAGCAAATCGTAGTGCATGGGGTTGTACAAGCCGAAATGGTGGACAAGGTCAAAATGCTTCTGGTCGGTTATATCGTTCACAATGGATCGAAAAATGGGGACTAGATATAGCCAAACGTTTAGATGCAGAAATCCGCGAAGGTTTTGATTATTTTAAACATCTGGTAACTGGTATTGAATGTGATGCACAAGATGGTGGGCATTTATATATTGCTCATCGTGCAAAAAAACTGGCTTTTTTAGAAAACGAAGGCAAAGTCATGAAAGATGTGTTTGGTTATAACACTCGTATGCTAAGCCGCGAACAACTTCACGAAGAGTTTGTTGGAGACCAAGAAGCTGCCGGTGCGTTACTCGAACCTGATGGTATTGGTGTACATCCATTAAAATTAGCTTTTGGATATTTAAAAAGAGCGCGTGCTGCCGGCGCGAAAGTACATACCTCAAGTCCTGTATTAGATTGGGAAACACGTAATGGTATTCATTATCTACGTACCCCCCATGGCACAGTCAAAGCTAAACGAGTCGCTGTAGCAACAGGTGGTTATACACCTAATGGTTTGCATCCAAGCTTGTCTGGCAAAATCATGCCAATTTTATCTAATTCTATTGTCACCCGTCCTTTAACAACTGCTGAGCTTAGAGAAGCAGGCCTACATAGTACAACCTTCATTACAGATACTCGCACTCTACGCCACTATTACCGCTTATTACCTGATGGTTCAGTACAGTGTGGCAGCCGAAGTGCTTTAACAGGAGCCGATGCAAATAACCCTGTACATCTAGAGCGTTTAAAAGAAGGACTCTATCGCAAGTTCCCAAGCTTGCGTGGTATACCGATTGCATATTCATGGTGGGGCTGGGTCGATGTCAGTCATGACATGATGCCACGGATTGTACAGCCTAATCCTGATGAAACTATCTATTATGCAATTGGCTATGGCGGCAATGGCGTATCTTTTTCAGCAATGGCAGGACGCCGTCTTGCAGAACGAGTAATGGGCATTCAACGTCCACAATTTGATCTACCTATTTATCAGTCACCATTACCTTCACATTTATTTCGACCTTTTAGACGGTTGGGGCAAGCCTTGTTGTACCGCTGGTATTACTTAAAAGACGAAATGCTTTAAGTGTTATTCAACGATCAGCCTAACGATACGGTTATAAAAATTATGAGGGGAGTCAGCCATGTATGATTCAGATTCAAACCAAGATTTAAAAAGTAGCTTAAAGCCACGCCATGTCCAGATGATGGCGCTTGGTGGTGTCATTGGTATGGGGCTATTTGTAGGTAGCTCAGTAGTGATTCAATCTGCTGGCCCTGCAGCCATTCTTTCATTTCTTATCACGGGTATATTAATCATTTTAGTGATGCGTATGTTGGGGGAGCTAGCCACTGCTTCACCGGTAACAGGCTCCTTCTATGCTTACGCTCGATATGCTTTTCAAGATTCACCATTTTTATCTCGCCTCGCTGGATTTATGACAGGCTGGATGTATTGGTATTTTTGGGTAATCGTGATTGCCCTTGAGGCAATTGTTGGAGCTAAACTTCTCGCTTACTGGTTACCTGATATTCCCCAATGGATCGTGAGTCTGGTTCTGCTCGTTCTATTAACCGCAACCAATTTGTTCTCTGTCAAATCTTTTGGTGAATTTGAGTTTTGGTTTTCATCTATAAAGGTTGCAGCAATTGGGGTATTTATTTTCCTTTGTTCATTATATTTATTTGGTTTCTGGCCAAACCATCAAGCTTCAGGATTAGGTGAATTATTAAAGCATGGTGGCTTTATGCCAAATGGTTGGATTCCTGTGTTATCAGGTGCAGTTGCGGCTACTGGTTTTTATTTTGGTGCTGAAATTGTCACAATTGCTGCAGCAGAAACAAAAAATCCAGAGCAGTCTGTTGCTAAGGCAACTCAATCTGTTATCACTCGTGTGTTGCTCTTTTATGTTTGCTCAATCTTTTTAGTCGTATGCCTTGTGCCGTGGAACAGTCCTGATATCACAACACCTTATGTAAGTGCACTTAAAGTACTCAATATCCCTTTTGTTGCAGACATTATGAATGCTGTCATTTTAGTTGCGGTGCTAAGTTGTCTAAATTCAGGAGTCTATGCTGCAAGCCGTATGTTGTTTGCTTTAACCAAAAATGGTGATGCCCCTCGTGCCTTAACCAAATTGTCTAAAAATGGTGTCCCAGTTCGTGCCATCTTATTCAGCACACTATTTGGTTATATTTCCATTTTAGCTTCGTATTTTTCACCTGAGGGCATCTTTCCTTTCTTGGTCGAGTCTTATGGTACGGTAGCTTTATTTGTTTATATCATCATTGCCCTTTCTCAAATCCGTTTACGTCGTCACCTAGAACGTGTTGCCTCTGAACGAATTAAAGTTCGTATGTGGTGTTTCCCATACCTCAGTTATGTTGCCATTATTGGTATGGTTTGTATCTTTGCCGCAATGTCCCTCATTCCAAGTTTACAAAAAGCGTTCTGGTTCGGTATTGCTAGTGCTGCGATTTTATTCTGCATTTTTATGATTCGTGACTATGTGGAACTACTTAAATTACGTAATCAACACCCCAAGTTAGATAATCTCGTTCCTGCGAAGCATAACAAAATCTAACCTCCTCTCGTTTACATGACCTGTCTTTTAGATAGGTCGTAAATCTCTTTTCAGGAATAAGCACATGTTGTTGAAAGATAAACTCGCTGCTTTTGCAGTGGTGTTCATCTGGGGCATTAACTTTTATTTTATGAAAGTTGGTGTGAGTGAAATTAGCCCCATGATGTTAGGATGTTTACGATATATTTTAGTTCTAGTCCCCGCTCTACTTTTTATTCGTATTCCACAAGTCGGATGGAAATGGCTCTTGGCATATGGGTTTATTAGCAACTTTTCTCAATTTGCTTTTATGTTTAGTGCTATTGCCACAGGTATGCCTACTGGACTAGTTGCTTTAGTTGTTCAATCACAAGCCTTTTTTACAGTGATGATTGCTGTATTTCTTCTCAAGGAGCAAGCATCTTGGAATCAATGGTTAGCGATCGTTATCGCATCATTAGGACTACTACTGATTGCATTAGGTCAACAGCATAGTCATATCCCTTTATTAGGTTTGATACTCGTTTTGTGTTCAGCATTCTCTTGGGCATGTGGAAATATTGTTATAAAAAGAATGGGTTCCATTAATCCAATCGGGTTAGTCGTTTGGGGAAATATTCTTACACCTCTTTGGTTTTTATTATTCGCTATCCAAGATATTGGTTGGCAAGGTGTCATTGTAGACTGGCAAGCCTTAACATGGCGTGGTCTGGGAGCTGCTGCTTTCTTAGCTTATTTCGCAACAATTATTGGATATGGGTTATGGATTTATTTGCTTACACGTTATCCAGCAGCCAAGATTAGTCCACTTTCGTTATGGGTTCCTGTCATTAGTATGATTTTTGCCACTATTTTTTTAGATGAACATTTAAACAACTGGCAATGGTTTGGTTCTATTGTTGTGATGTTAGGTTTAATGGTTCATCTACTTGGACAAAAAATCAAAATGCATTTGATTGGAAAAAAGCCACTTCACCCCTAACACAATATATTTGTATAAAAAGCAATCTCATCTCTGCAACAGCTATATATCGTCATTATCTTAATTTTATAAGCTTACCCTAATAGAGGCCTAAGAAAAACTTAGGCCTATATCCTCCCAAATAGCTCAAGAATGATCTGAAGCATTCGTATTAAGATTTAAATTTTTAGGCTTTGTTTGATGCTTATCTATTACAAAGCTTTGATCACGTGGCATAAATGAAGTTGATATAATCGCAACGATAGCCATAGATCCAATATAAATCATAATTAAATATGGATTACCCTGCCCGATACTTAAAAGTTTCGTTGCAATTAACGGCGCTAAACCACCACCAAGCACACCTGCTAACTGTACCGAAATTGAAATTCCGCTATAACGAATTTCTGCTGGAAATTGACGGGCAAAAAGCTGAGCTTGCGGCGCATACATAATTGGGAATACAACACCAATTGCTAAAACAATGGCTGTCCAGACTAATACCGGATCTTTGGTGTTGAGCATGGTAAAAAATGGATAGCTGTAAAGCGCCAGTATGCATAGACCAAACATAAACATATTGCGTTGGCCAACCTTATCAGACAAATGTCCACACAACGGCGTCATAAATAAAATAACTATTGCACCGCAAATGGTGGCAAACAAAATGTCTTGGCGTGCGATTCCAAGTTGCGAAGTGGTATAAGCCAATGTAAAGGTTGAAGCAATATAGAACCATGCATTTTCGGCAGCACGCGCCAAAATAATGGTGATGAGTTGCTTTGGATGATTTTTAAAAACTTGCAAGGCAGGAACTTTGACTTCTTCGGACTGCTGTTTTACTTTTTCAAAATCTGGTGACTCTGGTACTTTTACCCGAATGTACCAACCCACTGCCAGTAAAATAATGCTGGCAAGAAATGGTAAACGCCAGCCCCAGCTAAACAATGCTTGCTCAGGTAATAACGACACCAGTCCTAATGCAATCGAGGCTAGCATTAAGCCACCACCCGTACTGGCTTGTGGTAAACTTCCCCAAAAACCCTTACCGCCTTCGGGAGCATGTTCAACGGCCATAAGCACCGCACCGCCCCATTCACCACCCATAGCCATACCTTGAATGAATCGTAAGACAACCAAACCAATTGCAGCCCAGTATCCAATTGATTCGTAAGTCGGTAATAAGCCAATGAGTACCGTTGGAATTCCCATGAGCATCAGAGTCAGTAGTAACATCGATTTACGGCCAATCTTGTCACCAAAATGACCAAAGACTAAACCACCAAGTGGACGGCCAATAAAACCAACGGCATAGGTAGCGAATGCCGCAAGTACACCTGTAAGTGGGTCTAAGTTAGGAAAAAATAGCTTGTTAAAAATCAGCGCTGCCGCCGCACCATAGATAAAAAAGTCATACCACTCAATGGTAGTGCCGACCATGCTAGAGATGCCTGCTAATCGATGTGGCGACTTTTTAGGATGTGAACCGTTTCCATGTATTGATTGCATCGTAATATCCTTTTTAGATTTTCTTGTTTTATCTTTTTTATGCTTATGACCAACCCTGACCATAAGCATTTTTAGGTCTCGCTTTATCTCCTTAAGCTTTTTAGAGTTGCGTAATAAGGCTTAGCTCAATTTTTCTAAAATTGGCTCAAATTTCGAATTACGTTCTTGCCACTGTGGTTGTTTGTCTTTATCGACAATGAGAGCACGGACACCTTCAATAAAGTCACCATGCTCAAACCAGATATCCTGTAAATCACGTTCAAGCTGCATACACTGCGGTAAAGAAAGCCCACGCCCTAAATGTTGCAATTTCAAACTGGTTTGTTTGGCTATAAATGAGCGCTGCTGCAAAATACTGAGCATCTTACTTGCCCAAGTCTTTAAGCTTTCATCTTGTTCATTTTCAAGACTTTGCTCAATTTCATCTAAATGCTGATATCCGAAGTGTTTACGAATACCTTCAGCCAATTGTTTGAGTTCACTTTCAGCAGGGCGAGTAATAAATCGGGTAATGATGCGTTCAATTCCCTCTTTACTTAAACTTGGCGCTTCAACCAGAGCATCTTGCAAAGCTTGTAACTGCTCGCTTGGCACATGGTAGTCAATTAAATCGAGATAGAGCGCATCGCTGCTGCTGATCTGCTCGCCCGTAATTGCCATATAAACGCCAATATCATCAAGGCGAGACAGGAAATGCGTTGCGCCAACGTCTGGGAAAAAGCCAATCGCTGTTTCAGGCATGGCAAATCTGGACTTTTCACTGCTCACAACAATGTGACAAGCTTGAGCCAAGCCAAATCCGCCACCTAAAACATAGCCATCAAGCAAGACGATGACTGGCTTTGCATATTCACGCAGTATATCTAGCATTTTATATTCGGCACTAAAGTAGCCTTTGTAATCAGCCGTGCCATTTTTATAACTGTCGTAGAGATAGCGAATATCGCCACCTGCACAGAAGGCTTTTGGGCTATTTGACTTAATTAATACTGCCTGAACAGCAGCATCATTTCGCCACAGTTCCAATTGGGCACCAATACTTTTAATCATGTCTAGCGACAATGCATTGAGATGAGTCACACGGTCTAAGGTAATAATGCCCAACTTACCTTGTTGCTCAATCATTAAGTGATTTTCTGTATTCATTTTATTGATCTCTTACTGATTTTTAAAATTTGGTTTTCGTTTTTCAACGAACGCCTGCATTCCTTCTTTTTGGTCAAATGTTGCAAATATTGAATGGAACATGCGTCTTTCAAAACGCAAGCCTTCAGTCAGATTCACTTCAAAAGCTCGGTTGATGGTTTCTTTAAGCATCATATTTGCTGTTAAAGAGCGTGCCGCAATTTTTTCAGCTGCTTGCAAGGTTTGTTCAAGTAATTCTTCTTTGCTAAACACACGTGCAACTAAACCACTTTGCTCTGCTTCTACAGCGCCCATTTGACGAGCTGTAAAACACATTTCCATTGCTTTGGCTTTACCAATGGCATGGGTTAAGCGTTGTGTACCACCAATACCAGGAATTACACCTAAAGTGACTTCGGGTAAGCCAAACTTGGCGTTTTCAGCACAATAGATAAAGTCACACATGAGCGCCAGTTCACAGCCACCACCTAACGCATAGCCGCTGACTGCTGCAATTAGAGGTTTACGGCGCTGTGCAATACGGTCTGCAAGATGGAAAAAGTCATCAAAATAAATATCAGGAAATGCTAAATCAGCCATTTCTTTAATGTCTGCACCTGCGGCAAAAGCTTTTTCAGAACCTGCCAATACCATGCAGCCAATTTCGCGGTCTTTTTCGAGCTGATCTAATGCCTGATTAATTTCACAAATTAATTCGCTGTTTAAAGCATTGAGCGCTTGAGGGCGATTTAATGTAATCAGTCCAACCCCATTACGCTTTTCTAATAAAATACTTTGCCACTGCATTATTTATTCCTTGTTCTGATTTTATAGACTACGTGCAATCACTAAACGTTGGATATCACTTGTGCCTTCGTAAATTTGACAAATACGCGCATCACGATAAATACGCTCAATTGGGAAATCTCTGAGGTAACCATAGCCACCAAACACTTGTAGTGCGCTCGAGCACACACGCTCAGTCATTTCTGAAGCAAATAACTTAGCCATTGAAGCTTCGTTGAGACACGGTTGACCTGCTTCTTTTAAACGCGCTGCGTAGTGAACCAGTTGTCTCGCTGCTTCAATTTCAGTTGCCATGCTAGCAAGACGAAACGCGATGGTTTGATGCTCAAAAATTGGTTTTCCAAAAGTAATACGCTCTTTGGCATAACGAGTCGCCTCTTCGAGCGCCGCACGTGCTAAACCGACTGCTTGTGCAGCAATACCAATACGTCCACCTTCTAAATTGGCAAGAGCGATTTTCAAGCCCTCACCTTCTTTACCTAGCATCAGGCTTTTATGAACGCGTACATCGGTCAGCGCAATCTGACAGGTATCTGACGCATGCAGACCGAGCTTTTCTTCTACACGAATCACTTCATAGCCCAGTGTTTCGCGTGGGACTAAAAATGCACTAATGCCCTTTTTACCTGCGCTCGGATCGGTCACGGCAAACACGATAATGACACCGGCATTATCACCCGAGGTAATAAACTGCTTAGCACCATTTAAGATGTAATCATCGCCATCTTTCACCGCTCGGGTTTTAATGGCTCCCGCATCCGATCCTGTATGCGGCTCAGTTAGGGCAAAAGCACCGATCATTTCACCTTGTGCCAGAGGTTTTAAAAAGCGCTCTTTTTGCTCGTCGGTACCAAACTTTAAAATAGGCACACAACCAACCGAGTTATGTACACTCATGATGGTCGAGGTTGCACCATCTGCCGCCGCAACTTCTTCGAGTGCCAATACATAGGCTAAGTTACCCGTGTCTGAACCGCCCCATTGCTCTGAAACAAGCATACCCATAAAACCGAGTTGCCCCATTTGAGCCAGAGTCTCTTTTGGGAAAGTTCCGTCTCGGTCCCAATCGCTAGCATGAGGCTTAATTTGTTCTTGGGCGAAACTTTTCGCCATGTCACGGATAAGTAATTGTTCTTCGGTAAATTGCATTATTATTTCCTTTACCCTGCTTTAGCTTGTTGTTTAGCAATTTCTTGATTACGCAATAAAAAGCGCTGAATTTTGCCACTTGGAGTTTTAGGTAATTCACTCACAAATTCAACTAAACGTGGGTAAGCATGAGCAGAAAGTCGTCTTTTAACAAACTGACTAAGTTCTTCAGCAAGTGTTTCTGATGGTTGAGTAGTCGCGGATAAAATCACGAATGCCTTAACCACTTCGGTACGGTCTGGGTCAGGCACACCAATCACTGCTGCTTCAATGACAGCATCATGTTCAAGCAGAGCACTTTCTACATCGAATGGTCCAATCCGATAACCCGATGTGGTGATTACATCATCACTGCGTCCTACAAAGCTCATACTGCCATCGGCATGTAACTCGGCAGTGTCGCCCGTTAAGTAGTAATGACCAACAAAAGGCGATTTACGGCTTTCTTTATAGCCACCAAACCACATCATTGGAGACTGGCTAATATCTACTGCCAAAATTCCTGGTGTGTCTGGCGGAAGTTCTTCACCTTGTTCATTGACAATCGCAACACGATAGCCCGGACTTGGGAAACCTGCTGAACCAGCATGAATTTCATGTTTTAAACCATGATGATTACACACCACCATACCGACTTCAGTTTGCCCATAGTGGTCATAAATTGGAGCATCAAGGACTTGTTTAAACCAGCGAATGACTTCAGGATTCAGCGGCTCACCGGCACTGCTTACTACACGGAACTGACCTTTTAACGGCGCCATTTGAGCTGGATCTGCTGCCATCATCATACGGTAAGCCGTTGGAGCACCTGCCAAGTTGTTAACTTTATAGTCTTTCACAATTTGGCATAGGCTATCTGTGCTAAAACCGCCTTCATAGAACAAAGTAGCATGGCCCAAGAATAACGGCCCCGTAATCGCATAGTACAGACCATACGCCCAACCCGGATCGGCAATATTCCAGAATGAATCTTCTTCTGTTAAACCAATGGCATCTTGCATATATCGCCCAAAGGCAATCAGTGCTTTTAAGGGCACTTCCAATGGTTTTGCAGGTCCTGTAGTGCCTGAAGTAAACATGAGCAGGAAAGGATCTTGGATGCTACGCATCACCAGATCACATTGATCAGACTGCTGTTTCACTTCATTCCAAAAGTTAAAATCACCTGCTTTAAGCGGAGTACCTTGTGCATCGGCCACCGTCACAATTGCAGGACAATTTTCAATTTCATCAAGCTTGCTACGGTTACCCATATCGGTCACCACTAGCTTACTTTGTGCAAGCTGAATGCGGTGTTCAATCGCTTTTGGGCCAAATGCTGTGAATAGAGGTTGATAGACTGCACCAATTCGCCAAGCTGCCAAAATGGTTACAATCAATTCAGGTGTTCTTGGCAATAAGCCGGAAATACGGTCACCCGTTTTCACACCTTGTGCTTTTAAAAAGTTGGCAAATTGACTCGACCATTCTTTTAGCTCACGGAAGGTATATTGTTCTTTACGGCCATCTTTTCCTTGCCAGTACAGCGCGATTTTGTCGCCATCTGCATGTCGATCACAGCATTCATAACAAGCGTTCAGTGCATCGAGTGAACCTGACAACATCTGTTTAGCAGTGCTTTCCAAATCGAAAGCCTGTACAGCATTTTGATAATCCATCATATCTTTTCCCTCAGTCCGGATTTGTTGTTATTCACGACAGGGTTTGATTTATTGGTTTAAAGCCATCCTTTGGCTTTACCGTTATGCCTCTTGTGGCAGGTATTGCTGAATAATGCTCGAAAAATCGAGATTGGCATTACCACGCATACACATTTGCTGATAGAGCTGTTGCACCATGCCACCTAATACCACTGGCTGTTTGACTTGGCCCGCGGCCTCTACAGCAAGTCCTAAATCTTTTAGCATCAACTGAGTCGCAAAGCCGTCTTGATAGCCGCGAGATGCTGGCGCATTTTCATTAATATGCGGCCATGGGTTACATACATCCGAACTCCAGCAACGACCGCTTGAGGTGTTAATGACGCCTGCCAATGCTTGTGGGTCGATGCCTAACTTCACACCAAGCGCCATACCTTCAGCCACCGCGGCCATTGAAATACCTAAAATCAGGTTGTTGCAAATTTTGGCAATTTGGCCTGCACCGACATCACCACAATGAACAATATTTTTGCCCATGTGGCTGAGCACTGGTTTTACTTCGTTAAAGGTTTGATCATCGGCACCTACCATAAAGGTTAAAGTTCCAGCTTGAGCACCAATGGTTCCACCAGAGACTGGTGCATCACAGATTTTAATATTTTTGCTATGCGCAACAGCCGAAATATCTTTGATGGTTTGCGGGTCAATGGTACTGCTATCAATGCATAAGCTGCCTGCTTTTAGCACCTCCAATACACCATTTTCACCCAAGTAAACGTCTTTAACATGCTTTGCTGCAGGCAACATGGTAATGACTACATCAGCTTGTTTCGCTGCTGCCTGAGGGCTGTCGCAGACTATGCCACCTGCCTCGGCGAAGTGCTGAATAGCAACTTCACTGAGGTCATAACCATACACTTTGATTCCGGCTTTTAGTAGGTTATGGGCCATTTTGCCGCCCATATTTCCTAGACCGATAAAGGCGATATTCATCCGTGATCCCCTTAACGTAAACTAATGGTTGTGTTTACACCGCCAACTTCATGGCTATCTTCAAACCAACGGCTAGTAATGGTTTTGGTCTGGGTATAGAACTGGACAGCCTGTTTGCCGTATGGCCCCAAATCGCCGAGTTTAGAACCTCTTGAACCTGTAAAACTAAAGAACGGCACAGGTACAGGAATTGGAATGTTGATACCGACTTGACCAATATCAATTAAGTTTTGGAAAGTACGTGCAATGGCACCGCTTTGTGTGAATAGACCTACACCGTTTCCAAATGGATTAGTATTGATAAGAGCAATCGCTTCATCGAGTGTATCTACACAAATAATCGAAAGTACTGGACCAAAGATTTCTTCTTTATAAATACGCATGTCGGTATTTACGCCACTAAAAATCGTCGCACCGACAAAGTTACCCGACTCATAGCCTTGTACTTGCACATTACGACCATCAAGCAGAAGTTCTGCACCTTGCTCAACACCGCTATTAATTAAATCAAGCACACGCGCTTTAGCACGTTTTGAAATGACTGGGCCAATGTCAGTATTTGGCTCATGGCCTGCGTTTACTTTTAAGGTTTTCGCTTTTTCAACTAACTCTTGAATCCATTGTTTGCTGTCGCCAACCATGACTGCAACAGACAATGCCATACAGCGTTGCCCAGCAGCACCAAAAGCTGCACCCACCAACGCATTTAAGGTTTGCTCTTTATTGGCATCTGGCATGACAACCACATGGTTTTTTGCCCCCATCATTGATTGCACGCGTTTGCCATGTTGCCCTGCAAGATTATAAACATGTGTGCCAACCGCAGTTGAACCCACAAATGAAATCGCTTTAATGTCTTTATGGGTACACAAGCGGTCAACCACTTCTTTGCCACCATGCACAACGTTGAGTACGCCTGCTGGAATACCTGCTTGAATCGCAAGTTCAACCAGCATCATGGTTGATAACGGGTCTTGTTCTGATGGTTTTAAAACAAAGGTGTTGCCGCACACAATTGCCATTGGGAACATCCAAAGTGGAATCATGGCAGGGAAATTAAACGGCGTAATACCAGCACAGACACCCAAAGGTTGCTGCAAAGTATATGTGTCTACGCCACGTGCTACACCTTCGACATATTCGCCCATTTGTAAAGTGCCGATCGAACAGGCATGTTCAACCACTTCTAAACCACGCTGAATATCACCTTCAGCATCGGCCAAAGTTTTGCCTTGTTCAGCAGTCAATACCTGTGCAATTTCCTTCATGTTGGCACGAATTAAGTCTTGTAACTTAAGCATAATGCGCATACGTGCCTGAATTGGGGTTTGACGCCAAGAAGCAAAAGCATCTTGTGCGGCTTGAATAGCAGCATCAACTTCTTGAACTGTAGCAAATGGTACGCGACCAATCACTTCCTGAGTGGCAGGGTTAACAATGTCTTGCCATTCCTGTGTTTTAGATTCGATAAACTGTCCGTTAATAAGTAATTTAGCGGTTTCCAATTCGATTTTTTGGATTGTGTTCATAACCTCTCCGTAGGCCATATTTTTATTGTGTTCAGTTATTAGAAAATACTGATCTATGTATTTTCTTTATTCAGGTTTCATTTGAGACTAACAAAGAAAGCTTTGACCACCAACGCAAATTCATGCACGATTGTTGTGCAAATATGCACAGGGACAATAACAAAAATGAAAGTGGATTGGGATCATCTACAGTTTTTTCTGGTTTTGGCTCGCACTAAAACCTTAACCAATGCTGCACGTATTATTGGTGTCGAGCATAGTACGGTGGCTAGACGAATTCAGGCTCTAGAACTTGCTTTGGGTACGACGTTGTTTAAACGTGAAGCAACAGGCTATGAGCTGACACTCGAAGGCATGGCACTTGTTCCTCGAGTTGAGCAAATGGAACAAGCTTTCTTACAAATTGAAAAACCACATCAACCTTTGCAAGGTCGTGTGCGAATTGGCACACCTGAAGGTTTTGGCACTGCGTTTTTAGCACGTTTACTGGCTGAGTTCTCCATTCAATACCCACTGCTCACCATCGACCTGATTCCAGTGCCCAAAATGATTAAGCTCTCACACCGTGAAGCAGACATTGTCGTGTCGATTGAGCGCCCAACCTCGGGCCCTTATATCATTACCCGCTTGTCAGACTACTGTTTAAAAATTTATGGCAGCCAAAACTATCTAGCGCAAAACCCACCGATTCGCGGTTTAGAAGATTTAACTCAGCATCGCTTTGTAAATTATATTGATGATCTGGTGTATAGCCCTGAGCTGTACTGTTTAGAACGGCTCCCATTAAAGCTGAATGCTAACTTTCGCAGTAGCAGCATTTTGGCCCAGCAAATTGCGGTCAGTGCGGGTGCAGGGCTTGCGATTTTGCCGAAGTTTTTAGCAAACGATAAACCTGAACTCGAAGAGCTATTAGAGCAACAAGTTCGTTTTACCCATACCTTCTGGATGCTGACCTTCGTTGATTTACAGCATGAACCGCGCATTAAACTGGTCTGGGATTATTTACGTAAACAAGCAGATAAATATCAACACTTACTGGTTGATTAGACATCTCAATAAAAAAGCCAATCAATCATGATTGGCTTTTTGGGTAAATCGAGAAAGGATAATTAAAAAACTTCTCGGCCTAGTTTTTTCATACGCGGTTTATAGAATGCATAATAGGTAATGCCCAAAACCACCAACCATACTGGGCTAACATAGAGTGCTTTTAATGTATCTGGCTCTAGTGCCAAAATCACTAAAGTGAACAAGAAAAATGCAATAACCACATACGCCATTAACACGCCACCCGGCATTTTAAAGGTTGATGCAGCGTGAAGCTCAGGACTCAACTTACGGTAACGTAAATAGCATGCCATGATCAGAAGCCATACACTAATGAATAGAATCACACAGAGTGAACTTGCCAAAGTAAATGCTTCCATCGTGTTTGGAACAAAGTACTGAAGCACTGCCCCACCCATAATGAAAATACATGAGAAGATTAAACCATTTGAAGGTACGGCACGTTTTGATAAACGTCCCAATGCACTTGGCGCCTGACCATCTTTCGATAAACCGAACAGCATACGACTGGTTGAAAACACACCGCTGTTCATTGAAGACATCACTGAAGACAGCACCACCAAGTTCATGATGATGGCTGAAACAGGAATACCCGCATTTAAGAACAACTCAACAAATGGGCTTTTATCTGCACGAATGTGATCCCAAGGTGTTACTGACATCACCACAAAGAGTGCCAACACATAGAATAGAATAATACGTACAGGAATCGCGTTAATTGCCTTCGGTAGATTTTTCTCTGGATCTTTGGTTTCAGCAGCTGTTGTACCAATCAGCTCAACACCAATAAAGGCAAATACGGCAATCTGGAAACCTGCCAAAAATCCGCTTACGCCTTTTGGAAATATGCCGCCATGCGACCACACATTACTTACACTCACAACCTCACCATGCGGAGCTTGAAAATGAGTAAGGAGCATATAACCACCGACTCCAATCAGGCCAATAATGGCCAAGATCTTAATGAGTGCGAACCAAAATTCAACTTCACCAAACAACTTCACCGTAAGAAGGTTAAGCCCTAAAATGAATAGTACACAGCCTGTACTAATCATGGCCTGTTGCATGGGTGAGAAACTGGCGCCTTCAGGCAGCCAGAAACTTAAATAGTTAATGACTGCAGACAAGTCAGCAATACCGACCAGTACCCAGCCTAACCAATAAGTCCAGCCTATATAATAGCCAGCCCATGGTCCAATCAAATCATATGCCATATCGACAAATGATTTGTAATGTAAATTGGCAAGCAGTAGTTCGCCCAATGCGCGCATCAGAAAAAAGAACATACCACCAATTATCATGTAGATAACGAGGATTGAAGGACCTGCGAGGGAGATGGTTTTGCCCGAGCCCATAAATAGGCCGGTTCCAATTGCACCGCCAATTGCAATCATTTGTAAGTGGCGATTATTTAATTTCCGTTGTAAATGATCAGGGGAGCTTGCCTCATCGGGATGATGAACCATTGTCATATTAGAAGTCCTTTTTATATTTTGCTTAACTTAAAATCAGCAACCTATAGGGAGAAAAACGAACCGTATATCGTGGGTTGCTGAGTCTATACCTCAGGACAAGATGTTCAAGTATATTTTTTCCTTAATTGATAAATCGTTTGTCCTGTTTTTTTAAGTCACATTATTTATGTACTGCCTTCACGGCAATTTTAATTAATCGATCTGGGTACTCCAGATTAGCCGAAGTTTAGCATGTGATAATGCTATATGTACTTTGCCAACACCCTCCAAATTGCACTTATGAGTTAAAAATAAACAATATTATTCCGATAAAAAATCCAAGAAAAATAAAAAAAGCCAATCATGATTGATTGGCTTTTTAATAAAATTTAATGATCGTTGACGAATTCACGTCCTAGCTTTTTCATACGTGGTTTGTACAACATATGATAGGTAACACCTAAAATGACTAGCCATACTGGACTGACATACAAAGCTTTTAAAGTATCTGGCTCTAGCGCCAAGATAACCAAAGTAAAAAGCATGAATGCCAAAACCACATAACTCATCCAAACGCCACCCGGCATTTTGAAAGTCGATTTTTCATGTAATTCTGGACGTAATTTACGATAGCGTAAATAGCACACCATAATGAGACTCCAGACACTAATGAATAGAATCACACACAGTGAACTTGCCAAAGTAAATGCTTCCATGGTGTTTGGAACAAAGTACTGAAGCACTGCCCCGCCCATAATAAAAATACATGAGAAGATTAAACCATTTGAAGGTACGGCACGTTTTGATAAACGCCCAAATGCACCCGGTGCCTGACCGTCTTTTGATAGACCAAAAAGCATACGGCTAGTTGAAAACACACCGCTGTTCATTGAAGACATTACCGAAGACAGTACCACCAAGTTCATGATGATGGCTGAAACAGGAATACCCGCATTTAAGAACAACTCAACAAACGGGCTTTTATCTGCACGAATGTGATCCCACGGGGTTACTGACATCACAATGAATAGTGCCAACACATAGAACAGAATAATACGTACCGGAATCGCATTAATCGCTTTCGGTAAGTTTTTCTGTGGATCTTTCGTTTCGGCAGCCGTTGTACCTACCAGTTCCACCCCGACAAAAGCAAATACAGCAATCTGGAATCCTGCCAAGAAGCCTTCTGTACCTTTCGGGAATAAACCGCCGTGTGACCAAACATTACTAATGCTTGCAACAGCGCCTTGTGGAGCTTGGAAATGGCTGAAAATCATGTAGCCACCCACTCCGATCAGACCAATAATCGCCAAGATCTTAATCAGTGCAAACCAGAATTCAATTTCACCAAATAGACGTACTGTTAGGAGGTTAAGGCCCATGACAAACAATACACAGCCTGCACTAATCATGGCTTGTTGTGTTGGAGAGAAGCTTGCTCCATCGGGCAACCAGAAGCTCAAATAGTTAATGACCGCTGAAAGGTCCGCAATACCGACCAGCACCCAACCTAACCAATAAGTCCAGCCCAAATAGTAACCGGCCCAAGGACCAATCAGGTCATGAGCCATATCAACAAAAGATTTGTAATGCAGATTTGCAAGGAGTAACTCACCCATTGCACGCATTAAGAAAAAGAACATTCCTCCAATAATCATATAGATCAAAAGGATTGAAGGACCTGCGAGGGAGATTGTTTTACCTGAGCCCATAAATAGGCCGGTTCCAATTGCACCGCCAATAGCAATCAGTTGTAAATGACGGTTAGACAGTTTTCGTTGCAGATGATCAGGAGAATTTTCTGCATCTGAATGACGAGCCGTTGTCATATTAAAATTCCTTTTTGAATTCCTTTGTTAAGATCAGCAACCTATGGCGAAAATTGAACCGTATGCCATAGGTCACTGAATCTGTTCACCAAAAAATGACTGGATAAACCGTATCTATCTTCCTTCTGTTAGATACATCATCATTTTTGGAGTAAAAACGAATTACTTTTGTGCTGCCGTCACGGCAATTTCAATTAACCAATTTGGATTGACCAAATCGGCCTGAATTGTGGCACGCGATGGAGCAACACACCCTTTTAACCAGTCAACCCAAATTGCATTTACGGTTGAAAAGTCAGAAAGATTTTTTAAATAGAGCTGCGCAGAAAGCAAACGAGATTTATCGGTATCAGCAAGTGCCAAAAGTTCATCAATCGTTGCAAGAATTTCACGAGTTTGGCCTGCCACGTCTTGCTCGGTATTTTTAGGTACCTGACCTGACAAATAAACCACTTTGTTAAAAACAGTCACGGCGCTCATGACTTCGTTAGTGTTAATCTTTTGTATATCTGAATTAGACATTCGGATTTCCTTATACCTGATTAATAAATTGAACACGGGCAGTAACAGCACACATCAGTTCATAACCCACCGTACCGGATGAAACTGCGACATCATCTATAGGTAAAACAACGCCTGTACTTGATTGGCCCCAGAGCACCACTTCACTGCCGACTTTGGCACTCTCAATGCCGGTTAAATCGACTGCCAACATATCCATGCTGACACGGCCAATTGTACGAGTGCGCACAGAGTCCACTAAAACAGGCGTACCTGTTGGTGAAATACGTTGATAACCATCGGCATAGCCGCAAGCGACGATCCCAATCGTCATGGGTTGCTCTGCCACAAAGTTTGAGCCATAACCGACGCTTTCATTCGGTTCTAAATGCTGAACGGAAATAATTTCACTGCGTAAGCTCATGGTCGGTTGTAAGCCCCAATCCGCAATACTATGGGTCGGGTAATCTGGTGAGCTGCCATAAAGCATGATGCCGCTACGGGCATAATCTGATTTGAGCTGATCTTGATAGCGCAAAATTGCTGCACTATTGCTTACCGACCTTTCACCCGGTAAATCTTTAATAATTTCTTCAAATGCAGTAATTTGATAATCAATGCCCTGCTGGCCGAAACGATCGCCATCTGCATCTGAAAAATGCATCATGTGCGTAATCTTGGACACATTTGCCAAGTTATTTAAACGTTCCCAAGCTTGAACATAGTGTTGTGGTTTAAAACCAAGACGGTTCATACCACTGTTCATTTTTAGGCAAACATCAAATTGAGCTGGATAAGGATGCTTTTCTACCCACTCGATTTGCGCTTCACTATGAATGGTGAAACTGAGTTGATACTGCACACAATCGAATAAGTCTTGAGGAGAAAAAATCCCTTCGAGCAATAAAATTGGACCTGTCCAACCTAGAGCACGAATTCGTTTTGCTTCATCAAGATCAAGTAAGGCAAAGCCATCTGCTGCTTTAAATGCTTCATAAACACGTTCAATGCCGTGTCCATAAGCATTGGCTTTTACAACGGCAAAGACCTTACTGTTTGGCATGGCCTTACGTACCACCGCCAAGTTATTTTGTAAGGCTTGACGGTGGATCACTGCGGTAATAGGACGAGGCATGATTTACTTTCCTAACGTCCGTTATGCAGCATGTGCGTGTGAATAACGCTGAATTGAAAGGCCATCGGTACTGATATCAGTCTTATGATTCAATACGATGTCACTGATTAATTTTCCTGAACCACATGCCATGGTCCAACCTAAAGTACCGTGACCTGTATTCAAGAACAGATTTTTAAAGCGAGTCGCACCAATAATTGGAGTACTGTCTGGTGTCATTGGACGTAGACCCGTCCAGAAAGACGCCTGTGCCATATCACCGCCCGGGAACAAGTCCTGAGTCACCATTTGCAAGGTTGCACGGCGGTCTTCGTTTAGACCTAAATTGAAACCGCTTAACTCTGCCATTCCACCTACGCGAATACGTTGGTCAAAACGAGTAATCGCAATTTTGTAGGTTTCATCAAGCACTGTAGATTGCGGAGCAAAAGCAGGGTCAACAATAGGAATCGTCAACGAATAACCTTTGACAGGATATACAGGTAACTGTAGATCAAGTGGTTTCAAGAAATCACGTGAATAACTACCAAACGCGAGTACATAACGATCTGCGGTTAAGACCTTACCATTGACCTGAACACCCTTAATTTGATCGCCTTCAACAATCAACTTTTCTACGTTTTGGTTAAACTGGAAGTTAACACCCAACTCTTTAGCAATTTGAGCTAAAGCATTGGTAAATAAATAACAGTCACCTGTCTCGTCATTTGGTAAATGTAAACCACCAACGAGTTTATCTTGTGCATTTGCCAACGCTGGCTCTACACGACCAAGTTCGTTGCCATTTAATAATTCGTAGCTTACGCCGCACTCTTGTAGCACGCTAATATCGCGTTGAACCGCTTCCATTTGTGCTTCTTTACGGAATAACTGCAACGTGCCTTTTGCACGGTTTTCGTAGTTAATGCCCGTATCTTTTCTAAGTTCACGTAAGCAGTCACGGCTGTATTCAGCCACACGCATCATACGTTCTTTGTTTACAGCATAGCTTTGTGGATTACAGTTTTTTAGCATTTGCGCCATCCACTGTAACTGCCACATGCTGCCATCTAAATTAATCGCAAGCGGTGCATGGTGTTGGAACATCCATTTCACAGCTTTAAAAGGAATTCCTGGTGCTGCCCAAGGAGTCGAATACCCAGGCGAAATTTGACCTGCATTACCAAAACTTGTTTCTTCAGCAGGACCTGACTGGCGATCAAGAACAGTGACCTCAGCTCCTTGTTGAGCTAGATAATAGGCACTTGCCACTCCAATAACGCCGCTACCTAAAACAATTACGCGCATTTCCACTCCCTCACGCACACCAGTTTATTTCACTAGTATATTTCTGCTTCAATAGTTTATTTCACTGTTTTTCAGGCTATAATCTAGGTAAATTTATGTTTTTCTCACGAGAATTTTAAAAAAAGAGGAAATATCTATGCGCCCCCTAGATCGTATAGATCGCATGATTCTGGACATTCTGCAGCGTGAAGGACGAATTGCGATTAGTGAATTGGCATCGAGAGTCAACCTATCGACCACCCCCTGTTCAGAGCGTGTAAAGCGTCTCGAACGCGATGGCATTATCATGGGTTATTACGCCCGTTTAAACCCAGCTTACGTAGACCGCAACCTTCTCGTCTTTTTAGAAATTAAGTTATCTGCCAAATCAGGCGATGTATTTGATCAGGTGGCTAGAGACCTCGTTGAGATTCCTGAAGTACTCGAATGTCACCTCATTTCAGGTGAGTTTGACTATCTTGTAAAAGCGCGCTTAAAAGAAATGAGTGCCTACCGCCGCTTATTAGGAGATCTTTTAAAGAAACTCCCCGCTTCAGCATCGTCACATAGTTATGTAGTCATGGAAGAAGTTAAAGAAACTCTATATCTAGATGTGAGTAAGTAAAGCGAGGCCACTATTGAACTCGCTTTACCCACATTTTGAACATTAGAAATATTTTAAAATCGAAATATGTTTATTTTGATGTTTGAACTTCGAGAACCATTTAACAGCAGGATAAAGCGCAAAAGACAGCACAATTGTGATTAACCACAGCATCCACACATGGCTGACCGACAAATAACTTCCATAGTTAGCTCCCCATATACTGAGTGCAAACACATACATCAGTTTCAGCACATATAAATGCAATAAGTAAAAGAACATAGGCACCGAGCCAAACACGACCAAGGGTTTTAAAAATGAATATTGCTGCATACGTTCAAAAGCAACGAGCACAATCAAACCGATCCCAACATTTAGCAAAATAAATAACAAAGAAGGTGGATATTTGGTGACATTAAAAAAGCTCATAAGGCTCAGTTGTAATGACTCAAAATGCTGCCACGGTTGGTCACCATAGACGTTGATAAAACGCAATAAAACAAATAGTCCGATACTTGCTAAACCAAAGCTGAGTAAAGCGCGACCTCTTTGCTTTGCTATATATTTTGAACTAAAGAACTGACCTAGCGCATAGCCCAATAAAATTACCCCTATCCAAGGTAAAACCGGGTAACTTGTACGTAGCTTAATACCCGCAAACTCAAGCCAACCACGTTCATGTAAGACAAACCATATATTCTGTAGGATGCCTTGTGGGAAGTGCACAGAATCGAGTAAGTTGTGTCCAAAAATAATGACTAACGCTACACCAGCAAGCACTGGCAAAGGCAAACTTACACAGCAAGCCAGCACCACCATACTAATACCGATCGCCCAAATCACCTGTAAGTAAATGACTTCAGGTGGAAAAGTCGCTGTCCATGCAAAATTCACAAGGGTAAGCTCTAACACAATTAAAAATAAGCCGCGTTTTAATAGAAAGGCACGCGTTTGTTGTAAGTCCTGTTTTTTGGACTGAAATAAAAATGCAGAAATACCGGTTAAAAGTACAAAAACCGGAGCGCAAATATGTGCCAATAATCGACTGCCAAATAATGCTGGTTCTGTTACTGTTACGTCCATTGGATCGGTAACTTGTTTATGTAAATAGAATGTTTCTCTTACATGGTCGAGCAACATAATCAGGATGACCAAACCACGCAATGCATCAATCGACTGTAAACGTTCAATATTTTTTTCTATAGGCATAGCAGTAATCAACAAAATAATGTAACGTTATACTATTACATTATAGTTCTTTTGTCTTTCATGGCTGATTATTTATGCAACACAAATTAGGATTGTTGTCTTCGTTAGGGTTATCTTTTATATCAACATTCTCTTGGGGTGACGAAACCTCAACAGTACTTGAGACCATACGTGTTCAGGCTGAAAGTACCCAAGAAGGTGTGAGCCAAAATAGCTCGGCGACTAAATTTACTCACGATGTTTTAGATGTCCCTTTTAACCGTGCTTATGTTTCAAAACAAATGATGGAACAACAAGACGTTCAACGAATTGATGACGCATTAAGCTTGGTGAGTGGGGTTTTTCATCAAAACAGTTTTGGTGGCGGCTTTTGGGATAACTATTCCTTCCGTGGTTTTAGTACCGATCCCAACTTAGGTGCTTCCATGATCCGTAACGGTTTGACTGTCAACCGAGGGATTAGTGCGCCAAAAGATGTCGTAAATATTGAATCTTTAGAGTTTTTAAAAGGCCCAATGGCTGCGCTATATGGTCGCGGCGAAACAGGAGGTTTGCTTAATCTCAACAGTAAAAAACCACAGTGGGAAAGCGAAAGCGAAGTTAACCTACGTGCCAATACCCAAGAACAATATCGTATTAGTCTGGAACACACGGCGCCTATTAACGATGAAATAGCCTATCGTATAGCAGTGGCTCACGAAGATAACCAAAGCTTCCGTGATCATGTCAGTAGTGAACGTTGGTTCTTTTCACCACAGCTCACATGGAAAATTTCAGACCAAACACAACTCGACTTTGACAGTGAATTTACAGAGCATAAAGGAACCTTTGACCGTGGTGTCAGCACCGTCAATCACCAGTTTGTGATGGACCCGAAAACCTTTACAGGTGAACCTGACGACGGCGATTTGAAAATAAAAGATTACTTTTACCAATTACGTCTGAGCCACGAATTTAACCCTGACTGGAAGCTAAATAGTGCTGTCAGTTATAAAGACGCCAAAATGGTCGGCTTTGCAACCGAACCTCGCCGTATGCAAGCCGATGGCCGTACGTTAGAGCGTCAACGTCGCTATCGTGATTATACAAGTCAAGATGTGCTGGCTCAGACAGAGTTACTTGGCAAGGTTGATACTTCGTGGGCTCGCCATGAAATTTTACTTTCAACCGAGCTTGGTCAACTCGACTATAAACAAAACCAGCTTCGTCGTAATCACAGTGCTGGCATGCCTAACACAATTGATATTTACCAACCTGAATATGGCAAATATTTACCAAACCTAGCACCGTTTACCGATACCAAAGAACAGCAGCGTTACTTTGCGCTTAATGTACAAGACCAGATCTTTTTTAATGACCAGTGGAGTGTGCTATTTGGTAACCGTTTTGATCAGGTCGAGCAAGACTTTAAAAATCATCTGACGCAGACTGAAAGCAACCAGACACTTCATCAAAATAGTCCGCGTTTCGGAGTAAATTTCAAAGCCTCTGAGCAATGGGCGTTTTATACAAACTATGGCCGCTCATTTGCCATGAATAGTGGTATGAACCGAAACGGTCAGACTTTTGCCCCTGAAAAAGGCGAAAGCTATGAGGTCGGCACCAAATATAAATTGAATGACCAAAGTGTGCTGAGTCTCGCTTTGTTTAAAATGAAAAAACGAAATGTACTTACAACCGACCCAATTGACAGTAACTTTCAAACCGCAGCAGGCGAAGTGAGTAGTAAAGGAATTGAGTTTGACTTAAATAGCCAAATCACTGACCGTTGGTTCGTCAATGCCAACTATAGCTATACCGATGCGCAAATTGAAAAAGACCAAGACTTGCCAAAAGGCGCTCGTCTGAGCAATGTGCCAAAACACCAAGGTGCTGTAAGTACCAATTATGAGTTTCTACAAGAAGGCTCAACAAAAGCAGGTGTAGGTGCCAACCTTACTTATGTGGGCGAACGTAGCGGACATAACCTTGATAATGGCTTTAATTTACCAAGCTATACCCTCGTGAACTTAAATGCTTACTATGCCCCATCGGACCGCTTACGTTATCAGCTGAACGTAAACAATCTGTTTGATAAAACTTACTATGTTTCAAGCTACAGCGATTTATGGATTCAACCAGGTGAGCCACTAAATGCTTCAATTTCGGCACAGTGGAAGTTTTAATTCATCTATAAAATAAAAAAGCCCGAATTATTTCGGGCTTTTTTATTAGAACATGCCATTTTCATTCACAAGCGGTTCAGGCTGCATTTGCCCGATATCCCAAAGTTCAGCAATTTTTCCATTTTCAAAACGGCAAATATGAACCACAGCCACAATGGTAGGTTTGTCATTCATTTGCATTTCAAGTTTCGAATGTACGGCAACCAAAGTCCCATCTTCAATGACATGCTGAACATCAAAGACTTTGTTGGGATTTTCAGCCGCGCTTTCACGCATACCTTCCTTCAACGAAGTTGCATCACTCGCATAATAAGGGTTGTGATGCTTGAAGTTAGGCGCAGTGTAATTGCTGTAGGCTTCATCAACTTCGCCTGCTGCGGCAAGTTCTAAAAACCGTACCGCAATTTGTTTTTGAGATAAGTTCATGAGTATCTCTTACTCTTTTTAGACCTTATTGTAAGAGGTCGTCTTCTTCACTTTCTTCCTCAAAGACATAAGCCATACAGCCCCATCCGTCATATTCGCCCTGAAATTTTTCAGCGATGCTGGCAAACCATTCCTCTAAGTCAACAATGTCTGAATACTCAGGTTCCATATTCACGAAGATGGTGATCACCCATTCGTTTGGCTCAACAGAGTCATCTTGGAAAAGTGAAACTTTTTGTTCTTGGTAAAGTAAATAGAGTGCACATTGCTCTGCATTTTTTTGATCTTGAAATGCAATAGAAAATTCAATTTCATGCAGCTCGGTTAAATCATCCCCATCTTCAGCCATTTGCCAAAGTACATTGCCGTTATCGTCATCTGGAAATTGTTCGTAGTCACGAGTCATAAAGTGATCCTTGTTGTTGTCGCAGTATTAATATTATTCGGACTTAGAATACCCGACTTTTATTGCAGTTTGGGTATATATTCCGTTCCCAATTGCATCAAATTGAATTTTTAATTGTATGTAAATTTTAAAAAGGCACTTGGGATTGAATGACTACATCTGTGCCTTTGAATGGATGCTGAAAAGCCAGATAGGCAGCATGTAAAGCCATACGGCTTAAATGAAAACGTTTAGGTTCAGGATGATATAACTTGTCGCCCATAATTGGATGTCCAATGTGCATCATGTGCACACGCAGCTGATGTGAACGCCCTGTGACTGGTTCAAGTAACACTCGCGTTTGATCTGTTTTCTGGTCATAGGTGAGAGGCTGAAACAAGGTTTTGGCATGCTTACCTAATTCAAAATGTACAATCTGTCTTGGGCGATTTTCCCAGTCAGTAATGAGCGGAACTTCAACACTGCCCTCTTCTGTGACTTGGCCTTGCACCAACGCAATATAATGTTTTTTGACTGTTCTGGCCTGAAACATTTTACTTACCGCAACTTCTGCATCACGGTGCTTGGCAAACATAAGTAAGCCCGACGTCGCCATATCTAAACGATGCGTCACTTTAGCCAAAGGGAACTTTTCTAGCACCCTTAAATAAGCACTGTCATGATGCTCAGGTAAGCGACCCATCACAGACAACAATCCCGCAGGTTTATCAACCACAATTAAATCGTCATCTTCAAATAAAATTGAAAGCGGATCTTGTGGTGGAGCGTAAACAAAGTTGTCGTTTAAAGGCATGGTCGTAGAAACAGCAATGGAGCATGGCGGCAAATCATAAAGAAATTTGAGACCTACCGCAAAACAATCTATAAGCTTTCATCATGTTCCACGTGAAACTCGAAAAATCTTTATCGCTTTTTATTCATTTCAGCTAAAAGATCAAGCTGAATTTCTTGAATATGCGCAAGCCTTTCCCACTGATGCGATAAAAGATGGTCCATTTTTTCATGCAAATGACGAATCTCAAGCTCGGCTTTTAAATTAATTTGATAGTCATGTTGAGAGCGCAAACGATCTTTGGCTTCTTGACGGTTTTGACTCATCATAATAATAGGCGCCTGAATTGCCGCTAAGCATGACAAAACCAGATTAAGCAAAATAAATGGATAAGGGTCGACAGGACGTACCACCATCACCACTGTATTTAGAATAATCCAGCCTATTAAAAAGATGGCAAAGCAAATCAGGAAAGCCCAACTACCACCAAATGTCGCAATCTTATCTGCCAGTTTTTCCCCAAACGTCCATTTTTGATCAAAGTCAGATTCGGTATCTCGGCTAATCAGCTCATGGCGTTGCATGCTGCCAATCACTTCGTTTTCTAAATTAGTTAACTCGCCTTTTTCGGAGCGTAATAGTGATTGAACGTATTTAATTCGATAATCTGCCAGATCTGCTCGGCAAATAAAGCTTGAGTAATTCCAATCTGGATGATCTTGAATAATTTCCTCACTAATGACATTCCGAATGACTTCACCCGAAACCAGATCTTTTAACGGGAAATTCTTTCCGCATACGGCGCATTGGCGACACTGGTTTTTATTCTCCATTTTATACAGCTCGCAATTATGATCATAGGGATATTATATAGGTGATTTCAGGCGACAACATCGCAAATAAAAAGAATGCTTTAACCCAATATTTGTAAAGTTGCTGGCACTATTTTTCGATGTGCAGGAATCACAGGAACCATGTAGAGTCTTCCAAGCCAATTTTTAATATGTACTACTGTGGTTATGGTGAGTACTTGCGTCTTCTCATTCTTATAAACAGATAAAGTCACATTTAAGTGCTTGTCATCGTCTCCAATCACCAACTCATTTTCGGTACGCTGCCGTAAGGTAAAAATTCCAATTCGGTCGCCTGCGACATACTCATTTTCTTTTTTATTCGAATCAATTTGCTTAAAACTTCCTAAGTCTTTAAGCCCAATCTTTGAGGTAATTTTATTACGCATATTCATGCTCCACTCTATCCACGCTGGAGTGTGTTGAAATAACTTAATAAGTTGTTGAAATACGTTCAGGTCGGGCTGACCCAGCACAATACTCCACGAGTCGTGGAAGTAAGCATTGTTCAATTGAGATGAGATTTTACTGTCGCCAGGTAAAGCAGAAAGATAAGGCTTATTCATTAAATTATATTCTTGTAAAGTATCGTTTTTATTATAGAGAATTTTTTAGGGTGTCAAGGGAAAACATCTATGGTTTACTTCAACAATTATAACTTTGTAAGTTAGAACCTTATGCCTATAAACTTTTGATCTATAGCGTCCTAAGCCGAATCGAGACCTTTTGGGTGAGTACACACTAACGTTATACGTTTTGGTGCATGCTACTCTTTTCGATCCCTATCACACCCTTGAGATATAGTTTAGCCAGCACCCTGCGGGATTGTTTTTCTAAGAAAAGCGAATTTTTAATATTTTTGGGAATTTTTACGCCATTATACAAATTTAAAAGAATTTATTCCCATTTAGCCATAATTAGTTATATTTAAATTCCACTTTATTTGTATTTTTCGGTTTATTTTACCAAAGAATTAACTGTTTTGAGCAATTAGGCACCAGACTATAAAAAGAATCTAACGCCAGTAAAGTATGATTTATCTATGTAGAATCTCTTGTGTTTAGGTCACAAGAGAACTCTACTTTTCATTCCAGCTATTTACACTTATTCGTTATATTAAACTTTGGAGATTCGTTGAAACTCACTAAGGTAAAGCTTCTATCGATGAAGTTTTCTGTATCTGCATTAGGAGCATGAAAAAACCACTCTGAAATACCATTATTTTTTAAAATAACCTCAAAGTTAAAATTACTTCCCATATTCTTATCTTGGAAATACACCTCATACTCATTAGGTTTAATTTTCAAAATTTTAGTTACTTTATAAAATGGTTGATCAGGGGTATCAAATGAGAATTTAATGGACTGATTCTTTTGATTAAAACTTACAGAATTAATATTCGTAGAGCTTTCTTTCTTATTCGCCTCCACAGCACACTCATAGATCCATTTCTCTGGTTTATCCTTATAAATATAATAATGATTCCTTGCTTGAAACTTTGAAAAAAACTCATTCACAGTATTAGCAAAAGAAAGACTAGGAAAAACTAATAAAACATATAAGAAAATAATCCTCATCTACAAACACCTACACTCACACTATTCTTAACATTACTTTTAGCTATAGTGAAAAAATATAAATTTTTCATCCTTTTATTTCCTAAATAAGTATCCCATCCAGACCATTCAAAACCAACTGACTTAATTAATGTTTTTCATATTTTTGTCTTGTTCTTTCTACATTATTTTTAGATTTAATTTTTTCGCTTGAATACATTATAAAAACATATTATAAACTATTTCTAACCAAATAATTGGTTTTTTGGAACTTTATAATGAACAACAATATTATAATTTTTGGTTATGGAACAGGTATTTCCAAAGCCGTAGCACATAAGTTTGGTAAAGAAGGCTATAAAATCGGTTTAGTGGCACGTAATGCTGAAAAACTCGAAAAAGCCATTTTAGAACTTAAAACACAAGGTATTGAAGCTTACGCTTTTACATGTGATTTAGCAGTTCTTGAAGATATACCAAACCTAATTAAACGCATTAAAGATCAATTAGGAGAGATTAAAAATATTCATTGGAACGCTTTCCATGATATTGAAGGCAATATCTTAAAAACCCCTCCACTAGAGCTTACTAAAAGCTTTCATATTCGTGTTTCGAGCTATATTGCGACGGTACAAGCTTGCTTACGTGATTTGGAAAAGAACCACGGTAGCATTTTATCGACAAATGGAATTTTTGCTTTCGATGCAGTAGGCATCGACTTAGTTGCTAAAGAATACTCATCGTTAGCAACCACCGCTGCTGCTCAATACAAAGCCACCAATTTGCTTGCTCATAGTCTTGCTGACTCAAATGTTTATGTGAGCCAAGTGATTGTAAATGGCTTTATAGATGGAACCCCTGAAGCGAAGGATAAAACCTACGCGGTGCATCCAGAAACAGTTGCAGATCAGTTCTGGTACCTACACCAGCATAAACAAGAAACTGTTTCTCTTTGTGGAGAAGCTATTCAAGCTGCTTAAACCATTTCTTATGGCAGAAAAAGCGTAATCAATTACGCTTTTCTTAACTTTTTAAATTGATGTGTGTATACACCAGAATTCTTTAATTATTTCTCATACTCTGAAGGATCAATTTTGTATTTTTTAAATAAAATTGAGCGCACGGAGCCTTTTATACTTTCATCATGTTTAATAATTAAATAAATATCTTTTTTAGTTAGAGAAACTTCTTTTAGTAAATCTGGCAAGTCTGCTGACCTGATAGCACTGACTTCACTAGGTTGCTTCAAAATATTCGGATCTTGTTTTTCAAACTTAAAATCTATACCTTGTAAGTTAAAATAGACCATAACTCTTCGATTTAAAGAATCACTATCATCATATAGAACTGTGCCTGCTGGAAGGATTGTATATGATGAATAGTTATCGAAATTTGATGCTATTCGTAAGGGTTTCTCTAAAATATGAATTTCGGGTGCTTTTGTACGACTCCAGAAGTAATAATTTAATAAAGACTGTATGATAAAAAGTAAAATTAGTACGGTAATTAATAAATTTTTTTTCATATCCTCTTCTTATTAAAAATATATTTTATTATTTAACTACAAATTCATAGGTGTTATCTAAATTCCCATCACCACTAGCATAAAAACCTGCATATACATGAATCGTAAAAGTTCCCTTATATTTTGGGACTCCAGAAATTTTTAAATTGTTATAAGCATCCGCTTCATTTTCATCTATTGGGCTAATAGAGATATTCATATCACTAGGGAAATTGGTTTCAACTTCAAAAGAATATGGTATCACTCTACCACCTGATATGTTTAATTGCTGATTGTATGCCTTACCTACATAGGCTACTGGAAGCCTTTCAGGCTCAATTGTATATTCGTGACCACACCCTGTCATAACTAACAATAGCGCACCCAAAGTTACTAATTTAAGTTTCAGATTTTTAAACAAGTTATTTTTCTTCCCATACAATTAGAAATTTTTCTGATTTAGAGACATTACCAATCATTGCAGAGAAAATGGCTTGGCATTCTAAATTGATTTTTTTAACTGAACTGATATCTACAGGTTCACAGCTTCTATTATCATTATTTGAGCAAAATTCTACAGATACATCAATTTGGTTATTCTCAAATCTATCGATATCCGCATCTAATGTTTGCTGATGATCAATCATATTTTCACAAATAAACTTTTTTGATGATGATCCTTTTATTTTATTTAAAACTTCCTTATCTTCAATTTTCATAGCAAAGTTTAATTTTTCATTACTTTTCCTAGTATGTTCTATTGTGAAATTTGAAATTTTTTCACTACATCCGCTTAAAAAAATTAGCCCTGATAGGTAAAGAAATTTTTTCATTAAAAACTCTATTGGAAATTGGATTTTCTTATAGCTTCTTTTGATATTAAAATATTATCTGCTACAACTTTACTAGTTTGTAATAAGCCCCCAAAAATTACTCTACAAGAAATATTGCTACTTAACAATTTTTCCAATTGATTCTTATCGATACATATATTCATGGATTCATCTTCGCAGACTTTGAAGTACCCAGATGAAGTATATTTTCCATTTTTTAACTTTTTTCCCTCGAGTGAGATAGCACCTACAATAAGATAATTTTTAATATTATCGCATTTAAAATTTGAAGATTTATACTTACTTTCTTTATAAATCTTATTTAAATCATCATTTGTTTCTAAATTAAATTTAAAAATATCACCACTCATACCATCCAGACGTGAGTAAGTTAAATTCTTAAGGGGCATATCCTTAAAATTTTCTTTCTCATTTTTGGCTAAAGGATTACAACCTAACAATGATAGAGTCGATATAATTATTACAACATTTCTCATAAACTATTTATCAATCTGTAAAACATTTTTATTTAGAATCAAATTTGTAAGTATATTCCTTTTTAAATTTACCATCACCACTACAATAAAATTCTGTTGAAATATTTAGGGCGGCGGTGATCCAAACTACCCGAACATGTAAATAAACCCGCTTTGGCGAGTTTATTACATTTCTAGTTCTCAACTTAATAAATTACAGATCAACTTTAGCACCAACACTTAATTTTATTCAAAATTAGCATTCGTCAACTTTGCTTTATTTGATTGATAAGCATCATTTGAGTAATTTTTTCTTAATTCAATTCTACATTCAGTATCAATTTTTGCTTTTTTAATATCGACTGAACAATCATCATTTTTACATATTTCGACATGTGCCATATATTTATATAATTGATTATTAATTTCTTCTGAATCTAAGTCTACTCCACCTCTTACTATAAACTGATTTTCCAAACAATTTAGCTTAGAAATAGGAAATTCATTTTTTTCAGAAATTTCTTTTAAAGAAGAGGAGCTTGTAACAAAACCTTGGTATGTTGTTTCTCCACTATACATAGACTGTAAATATTTAAATTTTCCAAAATTAATATCGGTAGATTGATAATCTATATTTTTAGAAGTACAACCAAATAATAAAAATATCCATATACATGATAAAAATTTCATTTTACTTGAACCTTTTTTTAATTCGGCTTGCAATATTTGTTCTGGTGATTTAGAAAAGAACCACGGTAGCATTTTATCGACAAATGGAATTTTTGCTTTCGATGCAGTAGGCATCGACTTGGTTGCCAAAGAGTACTCATCGTTAGCAACTAGCGCTGCAGCTCAATATAAAATTACCAACACATAACTCTAAAATTTGTTAACTTAGCCAAAAAAATATAGAGAAAATAACTATAAAAATCATAAAAAATGAAGAGATCTTAATATAAAACCATAACTTTTGATGATCTTTTATAACTAACATACAATTTTCATAATTAAGCCCACTAAATATTAAAAATTTTCTTTTTACAAAAAAATTAGAAAATTTTTCTCCAGAAAAAAAACTAATAATATTAATCATAGTAATAGCAACTATAATAGACTCTATATTAGCAACATCTAAAGATTTATTTTTATATATATGTGATCCGTAAACTAATCTTTTTAAGCTACTAGATTTGTTAATATATTTCGATGCCAATTGGTGTAATATCGCCCACAAAACCACACTTACAAGCAATAGAATAACTATAATATCTTTGGTGTTCATTTTAATCTTTCACACCCATACTCTACAACCGCCTGTCCTGTAACACCACCGAAATAACCGTCAGCTAATGTTACACCTAAATTAACATTATCAAAGAAAATACTTAAAAATTTTATCTTTGTTTACCAAAACAATACTCTTTATATTAAAAATATTTATCTAGGACATAAGAAAAACCTCCAAACAGAATAAATAAAATTCCTGACAAATAAATTACATATTGGATATTAAAAAGCAAAGTAAAATTTTTTAACAATTCTTTTAATTGATTTTCTTCCATTGGATAATAAAAATCTTTTTTATAAATCTTTTTAAACGATACACCATATTTTATATTTAAGATTTCACGCCAAAAAACAATAGGCAATACACTAATAAAAAAACAATTAAAAGGCTCTAAAGGAATTTTAAAATTCCTTTCATTATCAAAAATAATTTTACATATTCCTTTTAAGTTATAAGAAATATAAATGTATTGAATAAAATAAAGTATAAAAAATAGAATTAGACATAAAAGGCTAATAAATACTAAGGGCATAGTTTCTATAAATAATAAAAATTTATTCATAATATTTTTTTACTTGCTAATAAAATCATAACTTTGTTCCCCTATGTAGCCACCAATTTCACCCCCTGCCCAACCAACTAAAGCAGATGCTCCAGCAGCAACTCCGAGTACAATTAAAGATGTACCTCCGCTAGCAACCGTTAATACAATAAAAGCAAAGTGCACCACCAGCCAGCCCTCCAGCAAGTTTAGAGGTTTCTACAACGGTTGTTCTGGTATTTTCTAGGTATCTAATTACTAAATATTTAATTTAAAAAAATTTTATCAAAATACATGCTACTATCATAAATATAGTCCAAAGTATTACTGATAAATATATTATATATTGAATAACAAAAAATTTAGGAAATTGATTTAACATTTTATTGAGTTGAGATTTACTCATTGGATAATAAAACTCTTTCCCATAAAGTTTTTTAAAATTTATTCCTTTTTTTATATTTAATATTTCACGCCAAAAAACTATAGGCAATACACTAATAAAAAAACAATTAAAGGGTTCTAAAGGAAATGTAAAGTGTTTTTCATCACTAAAAATAATTTTACATATTCCTTTTAAATTAAAAGAAATATAAACGTATTGCAACAAATAAAAAAAGATAAATAGAAATAAAAAGATAAATGAAACTATCGCACACAAAAACTTATTATCTTCTATAATCAAATTAATAAAATTATTCATTTAATTTATTTACTCTTCGACAATATCATAAATCTTCTCTGCCCCCATGCTGAAAAATCAGACAATCCTCAACCAACTAATGCAGATGTTCCAACAGCTAGCTCTAAAATAACATTATCAATGAAAATTCTTCAAAATCCCTCAGATTCTAGAGAGGAAAATTTTATCAAAACAGTTTATTTTTGCATATTAAAAAAATTTCTCTAAAATAAACACCGAAACCAAGGCTATACCTGAAAATATTCCAAAAAAATAAATAGCATATTGATTATAAAAAAATATTGGAAAATTTTTTATTAATTTTTTTAATTGATTCCTTTCTACTGGATAATAAAAATTCTTATTATAAAGTTTTTTAAATGATCTCCCATATTTTATATTTATAGTTTCACGCCAAAAAACAATAGGTAATACACTAATAAAAAAACAATTGAATGGCTCTAATGGTAATCTAAAGTGCTTTTCGTTATTAAAAACAATCCTGCATATTCCTTTTAAATTAAAAGAAATATAAATGTACTGAATAAAATAAAGTACAAAGAAGAAAAACAAACATGAAAGACCAATGAATACTAATGGCATCGTCTCTATAAATAAGATAAATTTATTCATAATATTTTTTTACTTACTGAAAAAGTCATAGGCTTTTTCTGCTCCAATTCCTGCACCTTCGCCTACTCCCCAACCAACTAATGCAGATGCTCCAGCAGCAACTCCGAGTACGATTAAAGATGTACCTCCGCTAGCAACAGTTAATACAATAAAAGCACCAAGTGCACCACCAGCCAGCCCTCCAGCAAGTTTAGAGGTTTCAACTACAGTTGTTTTGGTTTTTTCCTCAGGTTTTGCACTGGCAATCGCATCACCAGCATTATAAATATCTAAGGCTAAAAATAAATATCCTCCGCCTTTTATAACCTTACTCATTTTTCCTAATTCAACCATTTTCTCAACATATTCCTTCATTCCCCCTTTGTAAGTTGTACCCCTCGCTAGAGAAGATTGATTAATGATACGTCGCATATTATTAGTTTTAATAGACTGATCCCATTTAAAAACCCCTTTTGAATATTCATGATCTAGCTGTCTGTATAAGTCTTTATATTTATTTCTGAATGCTTTAAAGTTCTTAGGATTAGCCAAACCTGAGCCCTTAGCTTTTTCTTCAGCCATTTTTAGTGCTAATTCACCATGAATTTTATTCATTCGAGTCACGGTACCTTCATGGAATGCTAAAGTTGCATCAACTCCACCTTTAGCAATTGCTCCCCAAGCAATACTGCTGTCATCTGAAGGCTTGTCAAATTTTTGAACTAGAGGATGATTATTGTTTTCAAAGATATTTTTATTTGTTAGTTGAGTTCGATTGTCTGCCAGAGCATCATAAAGAAACTCATAATTTTGAGCGAAAAATTGGTCATTAAAATTTCTATCCCTTTTCATTTCATCTAATTTTTTCTGAGCTTCTTGGGCCTCTTTTTTATATTTTGGCAATTCTTTGGCTGTTGTAGAGTTTGATAAAATAATAACTTGACCAGGAGTTAAGATAAGTATGGGCGCCATATTTTTAATATGAGGATTATTAGCACGAAGAACATCCCAATCAGACGATGTCAAAGGCTTCTTAAATACACGCTTAGACCAATCAGCCATGGTTTCAGACTTTTTAATAAGATACCAAGCTACCTCACCGTCATTAAGATAAATTTCTTTAATATTTTCTTTAACTTTCTTTGTAATTTCAGTGGTTGTTTTAAGCGAATAAACGCTATGCTTTTTTTTATCTGAATATGCCTTTACAGAAACTTTCTGCAAAAGTTCTCCACGTAGATAAATTTCATAAATTAAAGTGGTATTTAAATTATTTATCTGAGTCCAGCTTGTTAACCCTTCATCATTAAATCGACCATCAAAAACTATTTTCTTCTTAGTAGTATTGGTCGTAACAACAAATTTATAAGTTAAATCTTTTAACTTTAATGGAGCTTGGACATTAAGCTTTAAACGGCTGAAATATGCACTCATTCCTCGGCTCCAGCCTCTTCTTCCTCTGCTTGTTCTACTTCATTCATCATAATTCTTGCAGTCACATTCTTTGACGCTGATGTTGTTTTCAGCTTCATAAACCCATCTTTATCTGTTGTCCCTTTATGAATATTTCCCTCTTCATCCATTAAGATATAAGGCTTTCCAGACATTACCTGATTTTCTTTATTCTTAACCAAGTACTGAAGCACAAAAGGATTATCAGCTTCAGGCAACGCAGGAACATTCGCATTTACACTCCCGCCCCCCATAAACTTATGCTGTCCAGCCTTCACCTCAAATTTGCCACCTGTGGTCATAAAAATACCCGAACCAGTAATTCTGACTTGAGAGCCGCCTGCGGTGAGCACAATTTCCTTGGATGCGGTCGCTTCGATTTTGTCTTCGGTCGAAATTATCTGAACAGCTTTACGGGCAATTAAATCAGCGCCTTCGCCTTGCGCCTGTATCTCGACTTTACCTTTGCCTGCATAGAGTCTTGCCCCTTCTTGCGCTGCAAAAAGGCTAATTTTATTTTGGGCATGTGCGATCAGGTTCTTTTGTGTAGATAGGTTAATGCTATCGCCCGCAGTTTGGTTGAGCTGCCCATCTGCACTTAAATGAATGTCTTCATTACTCGCGACCGCAATACTATTTGGGCTTGCCAGTAGCATGATCGCATCTTTGAAAGTTTTGGCTTTTGCGTTGTCTTGCTGCTCAAGTTTTTCAATAAAAGATTTTAGGTTTTCTAAATGTTCTAAGGGGTCAGTTTGCTGATTTTTAGCAACTTCACTGAGTGCCTTGGCATTGCTAAGCCCACCTTCAATTTGTTGTTTGGCCTCAGCTGCGTCTAGATGTACGCCTTGAGCTTGGTCTTGTTTATGAGTACTAATAAGTAAACCACTGCCAGCTCGTACCGCGCCCCACTGGTCAGTTCTAAGTTCAAAACCTTCTCCACGACCGTCGCTTTCCGCTTTGTCTTTTGGATGGCTTAAGTTACCCAAGTTGAGCTGACTGGCCGCATGGCTGCTTTGTAGCTGGGCACTGATTTGCCCTGTCGTGTCATCAAATCGTAGCTGGTTAAAGCCTTTACCGTCGACTTCTTCAGAGCGGATGCCGCTGAGCTTTTTAGTGTCAGGTAATTGACCTTTCTGGTCGAACTGGGTTGGATGGCGTTCAGCTTCGTGAATGCGTCCCACCACAAATGGGCGATCAATGTTGCCATCAAAGAAGTCAATCACCACGATCTCGCCGACACGTGGTAAGAAGCGTGCACCATACCCTGCGCCCGCCCACGGGGTCAGCACATCGACCCAAGCAGAGTCGGTGTCATTGTCATTACTGCCTGCTCCACCGTCATGGCTATGGTCGTCAGCTCGAGTAAACAGGAAGCGGACTTTAATACGTCCCCACTGGTCGACATGAATGCTTTCGCCTTCTAGTCCCACCACTTTAGCTCGCTGTGGGTAAGCTGCTGGTCGGTGTTCTAGCGGGTTATATTCAGGCACAGCTTTAATGTTGCGTCGAACGACATTGAGTTCAGCAAAATGGCACTGCTCAGGATTTTGCGTGTCGAGTTCAGTTGCCTTGAGTTTGTTTTGTGGTAATAGGCGTTCGATTTGCTGTTGTAATTCTTTAGGTAAATTATTCTGGTTGTAGTAGTGCTTGCTTAAGATCAAGAACTCTTTATCGGCACTGTCATGCTGGTCGAGTTCCGGATGGTCATTGAGTTCAAACCAGTAACCCACCTGTGCATCGCGGACATTACCTGAAACGGTAAATTGTTTAGAACTCAGGTGATGGTAAGCATTGATGTTCTGATTGAACTGTTCAATCTGGCTATTGCCTGAAGCGGTGGCTTGATCTTCGCCTTTTAAGTCCTGCATCCACGCGGGGCTAACGTGCCATGCATCTTCGAGGTTTAGACTAGCATTATCATAGTGTTCACTGTGCTTTTGGGTACCTTGTACGCTGCCACTACCTTCTTCTTGTTGTAAGGCATCGGCTTGCCAGCGTTGAATATGTACCGACGTCGGCTGTAAGCTTCGCTCAGCTTTAACTTGGGTAATGGTATCGAACTGTTCTGTCGCACTGCTGCGTTGGTAGCGTAAGTTACGACGTTCAAGGGCTTTATAGTTTTGATTTTCATCAATCAAACGTAGCACTTGTGGCTGAATAGATGCATTCGGGTCAGCGACTAAAAGCTGTGATTCATCTATAAGCCAATTAATGCCTTCACTACGCCACAGGCGAGTTAAAAAGTCATAATCGCTTTCGTTTGACTGCATCACAAATGGACGCACATCGTAGTCTTTGGTTAAGCCAGATGTATCAAGGGTTAAGCTTGAAGCAAATAACGGACTTTTACCTTGCCATTCTTTAAACAAAATTTCGCTAATATCGCGCACGCTTTTGTTCATAAACACGCGGCTATTGCGGCGTTTATGCCAGAGTGCGGTTGGGTCTTTTAAGGTGAGATTATAAATGGTGAGTGAGCCGTCGCTTTGCCCTTGGCTTGCTTCGGTAATAATACCTGTCGTTCTAAAAAATTGGCCCATGTCAGTGACCTGATCGATAGCAACCTGACAGCCAATAAATTGTTTTAATGCAATATGCGCATTTGTAGACAGGCACAATAATTCAGCTACACTACCCTGATTAAGGGTATGTTCGCCTTCAATACGTTGCAAGAAGACTTGCTGATTTAAAGACTGATTTGAGAACTGGATATGAACAGCACGATTTTGTGAAACAAGGCCTAAACGTTCCAATATACTCGACACACTCATCTGCATTTTTATTATCAATCAAACTTATATTTAAGCCCTATTTTAATTAAAAAAAGACTAATCTGTCTATATATACTCATTTTCAAAATGTAACTAGGCTCAATATGCTATTTTTACGTTACCCACTTATTAAATGAGTATTTAAACAGTAAATCCAAACTATTTTAATTGCTATAAAACACCGAAATATAATTTGAATTTATTATTAAAAATCAATAAAATAAAACCAATTTTTCAAATTAATGAAATTCATAAATATATTTAAATAGAGAAATTACTTAGAAAGACATACCATTGCAAAAAAATGGTTCCAACAAACTGTCAATGTAGGTGATTCGGATACTAAAGAAATGCTTAAAAGTTTAGAATAAAGTATTAAAACTTAATTTTGATCCTGCTCTAATAACTCACCAATTTCTTCACCGTATAACCATTTATTTAAAATTCCATCTGAACTTTCTAGGCCTACAATATCGAGAAAACTTTCAAATGTGGTTGCCACTTGTTCTCGATCTTCTGTATCAAGCGTATCAGGATCGATTTGACTAATTCCATGAGCAAGGATATGTAAAAGTTCTGCTTTAGTTGGCTCATTCTTTTGTTGATAGAGAGTAATAAAAGCTTGCGCAGTCTCAGCAGCTTTGCGATTTAAACTTATAGCTAATGCAGGCTCTTGAACACCCGTATATAGCTCTCCATCTCCAGCAAAATGATCTTGTGTTTTAAACTGTTCTAATTGTTGAATGACAATAGAATTAGAATTTTTAATACTCATTTCGGTTTTATTCTCACTTTTTTGAGCACAAGAAACTTGTGAACTTAAGATAACCATAACTAATACTAAAATTTTTTTCATCTTTCTATTAATTTTTAATTTAAAGACAGTAAATATAAACTAATTTAACCATAAATTTCCATTACTTATAAAACTGTATGGGCCACCTTTTATTCTTTTTCTCAAGCCCACATATATTTCGTATTTAAACTACCCTTCCCATTTTCTAAAAACCAGACAGGTATTTACCCCACCAAAACCAAAGCTATTACTCATGACTGTTTTGAGTTCGGTTTCTCGGCTTGTTTGGACAATATCGAACTTTTTCGCTTCTTCGCGCAGTTCGGTAATATTAATACTCGGCGCAATAAAGTTATTTTGCAGCATTAAAATAGAATAAATGGCTTCGTGTACGCCTGCTGCCCCTAAACTATGCCCAGTCATGGACTTGGTTGAACTGAGTGGCGGGACTTTTTCACTGCCAAAAGCTCGCTCTATGGCCAATAGTTCTGGAATGTCGCCTGCCGGCGTAGAAGTCCCATGCGTGTTGATATAGTCAATGGTGTCAGAGCCGTTTTGCTTGGCTTCTGTGAGTGCCAGTTTGATGCAACGGGTCGCACCTTCACCACTTGGAGCCACCATATCGACACCATCACTATTGGCAGCATAGCCAACCACTTCTGCCAAAATTTTTGCTCCGCGCTTTTGGGCATGGCTTAAAGACTCTAAAACCACCATGCCGCCACCGCCAGCGATCACAAAGCCGTCGTTATCTTTTGAGTATGGGCGTGACGCGGTTTCAGGTGCATCGTTATATTTAGAGCATAATGCGCCCATCGCATCGAATATTGCGGTTTGCGACCAATGATCTTCTTCGCCGCCACCCGCCAGCATCAGGTCTTGTTTGCGGGCGGCGATAAGGTGAAATGCATAGCCAATTGCGTCGGCTGAAGTCGCGCAGGCACTCGCAACCGATTGAGATACGCCTTTTAAGTTGAAAGCACGCGATAGGTTAGAGCTAATGGTACTGGTGAAGTAGCGTGGCGCTAAATCGGGCGATACTTCGCTTGCGCCTTTTTCTTTTAAGGTGTGTAGCATGTCGATGATAGACGCTGTTGAAGTGCCGCCTGTTCCCCCAATCACGCCATATTTTGAGTTGTTGGCAATGTCACTTGCGTTAAGCTCGGCATGTTGTAGCGCATCGAGTGCCGAGTTGTAGGCATACATCGCGCAAACGCCCATGTGTTTTTTTAATTCTGGATCAATATTTTCAAAATTCATTTCGGCAGTGGCGCTCACATGACTTCGAAAGTTCAGTTTTGCATAGACATCGTTATAGCGAATGCCTGAGCGGCCTGCTTTTAAGGACTCGGTTACTGTCTCTAATGTATTTCCAATACAAGAATTAATTCCCATACCTGTGATGACAACTCGTTCCATTCTTATCTCTATAAAAACGACAAAAATAGATCTTAACAACCAAGTTCTTTTTTGGAACTGGCAAAATATTTCTATATTTATTATTTTTTCTCATCGAATATAAATAAAAAATTAATAATAATATTTTTATTTTAAAATTTATTTAATTTTATTATTAAATCAAAAATATTTTAAATATTAAATTGACGTATTTAAAATCACCGATTATTATCTCGTTGCTGGCCTACATTGCCAGTCGGTTTTGACAGACCGTAACTCGTGGCGGATTATAGTTTTACTATAAGTCGTTAGACCCTTGCGTCCCCTTTTCTTTGCGGTAGGACGGATGGGGGACGCCCCGCGCGTGCTGGTTCTACGAGTCCAGTCTGTCAACCCCTATTCGTTCTACCACCATAATCAATTGACGGTGATCTGGTGGTAGGACTCCATAATTTTAACGAGTTGACCATGCCACTTTTCAAACTCATTTTCTCTCTTATTTAACTATTTTATTGATTTAAAATTTAGGTTTTTACGCCTTAATTTTTTAAGTTTATAAACTATTTTTATTTTATAATTTTAATTATTTTATTTTCCCGTATTTATAGGAGGATTAACTTTTATTTAAAAAATCATTTTAATTTCCCAAGCAATTATATTTTTTATTTTAGTTATAGATATAAATACTCATGAGAATAATATGAAAATTTATAAACCCTTTTTGGCTTTAAGTTTCATACTCGGCAGCTACGGCGTTTCGGTTTACGACCCAGAGACTCATCAGGAGTTTGAAAAAATTTGCCTGTCAGGTGGGCATAGCGAGTCGAGTTGTGACTGTATTTACCAGCGACTTGAGCAAGTTTACTCGCCTAAGCTGATGCAGCGCCTTGAATATGTCAGTTTGCAAAGTCCTGTTCTCCCACAGGACTTTGCCCCTACTTTTTTCAGCGTCATGCAACGTTGTGACAAAAGCAGTCTGGGCTAAGCATTGGCTTAGCTCTTTTATCTCTGTGTCGCAATGGTGTTTTACTTTAAATCAGCGCAAAAAATTAAAGTCTGTTGTGGCACAGAGGCCTAAGTTGTTTGATTTGCCGATCTAGATTTTGAAAAATCAGATCAATTGTAAGCGTCCGCTGAACACACCTTCTGAATTCATCCTATAAGCCTTAATTTAGTCCACACTTAAAAACAAGTGGGGACTAAAATTTATGACTACAAATCACCAGACATCCATCGCATCTCTTGCGAA
>NZ_JANBNX010000021.1:0-68225 GCF_035615275.1 Acinetobacter sp. IK23 | reverse complement strand
TATTGAGATTTATTACAATCGGGTCAGAAGACATTCTGCAAATGGCTGGTTAAGCCCTGAAGCCTTTGAGAAGAAATATTTTAAGAATTTAGAGGGATTTGTTGTCCACGATACTGTCTAGGATCATACCAACCAAAAAGTTTCAGTACTAATGGAGCATAAGTTACCAGTACCAACGAAGAGAACAAGACAATAATTGGTAATAACCAACGTTCATATCGATAATAGAAACTTGTGTATTTCTCTTTCGCTTCAGCATCAGCAGCGTTCACTTCATCATCTCCGACGGACAACCGCGTGAGTAGATGGTTTAAGGCAACTGGTGGTGTTACATAACCAAATTCGAATGCAACCAATACAATCATCCAGAAATGAATTGGATGAATACCATTTTCGTAAGCTACAGGCGCAATCGTTGCTGCTACTAAAATTACAGCACCAAATGGATCTGTACACATACCGATAATAGCAAGTAACAATGCAATACATGCCAGTGATATATAGATACTGCCCAAATGAGTTGGTAATAACTCAACCACTTCAGAGCGCTCAATTAAACCACCTACACTTGCAGACAATGCCATCAAAATAATTAAGGCACCGATATGTCCAACGGTTTCTGATGTCGCAAAACGCAATGCACCACCAAAACCAAGACGGAACTGCGAACTATGCGGATCGTGTGATTGTAAGAACGGAGATTTTTTTTCATGTTCACGAACAATTGCTTCATGAATATTTAAAGCTGGTGTCTCTTTAGGCATCACCAATTTATCGTACAAGATCATCGCAATCAGCACGAGTGGCAGAATGACTGGTGCAGTAAATTCGTTCATTCCGGTATCTAATGCATATTTATAAAATGCAAGAACAACTACTGTAATTAAGATATATGGAATAACGGGTACGAAAGCTCGTGCCATGCCTGGAAGTGCTACTTTCGGTGAGTTCACACGGAACTTTTCTTCTGCCAAGAAAAGAGATACACCTAAGAAAATAAATGCAGTTAACCAGAATACGTAAATACCATGTCCAAATAATTCATCAGATGTAACATGGCGACTGTCTAGCATGGCAATTAAAACGACCAATAGACATGGACGTACCACAACACCTAATGAACCTGACATTGCAGATACAGCAAGTGCATACTGACGGCGAGCACCTGCATTCCAAACTTCCTTATAAATAATCGCACCGGCCGCAATAACGAAAATCCCTGATGCACCTGTATAAGCTGTTGGTACAGCAGCAGCAATCAGAATTAACCAAGTTAAGGTTTCTGGCGCTAAGTTCCATGGACGAAGTACATTTAAGAACAAGTCCATAACACGTGTTTGTGTAAGTAACATACCTGCCCAAATAAATAAGGCAAGATTTAAGAAAATACCTGAGAACTCAACCAACAAACCAAGGTAAATCCCTTGCCCCATTGGATAGTCCATAAAGAATGTGAAGACAATACCTGTAATTAGTGCCATATAAGCATATAAAGGCACAGAGAGTAAGGCTAAGCCTATGTTACCGCCTTCACGTTTTGGCGGAGGTGAAACAAATAATTGATACAGACTAATTAAGCTCAGAACAACAAACAGAATCATCCAGATCCAGTAAATCGTTACTGTTTCATAAGTAGGTGTTACCCCAGAATTAATGACAGAACGATACTGACTAATCACAGAAAAACTTAGTAGTGCATTACCAAGCAACATAAAGAGAGAATACACTTTGTAATCAATTTTTGTTGCTGGATTACGCAAGCCAATATGGTGATATTTCAATGATGCAGTAATTGCAGAAATTAAAACCATAAAGACCAGTAAAATGGCACGGTTCTCTGTACCAAATTTAAATATCCCGAAGAAACCCGTTTCAATCGTACGGTATGTACGTACTCCCGGATTTGCCTCAATATATTTAATAGTTTTATCGTAGGCCTTATATTTATCTTCACATTGCTGCTTTGCGGCTTGTAAGGATGCACGGACATCACTTTCTGAGGCAGCACCAAAGAAGCTCGCGAAATCATCAGATGCATTCGCTTTCATTTGCTCTTTTACTTGAGCATCAATATTTGGATTTCGATCACAAGATGGCTTTTCAGGTTCAGCACGCAAAAATGAATATTGCATGCCTATCGCAGGGTCACCATAAAGGCGCTCCCCGATACGTAATAATTGCCCGTGGATCATCTCCCCGGTACCAATGATTAGAGTCATTAATAGCAAAATGAGGATTACGAATGTTGAGATCCATTCGTTCCATATATAACCCAGCAGACCTAATCCAGATCTTTTTTCTTGATATTCTTGCATAAATATTCCAATTTTGTTCTCTCAAATCCCTCATAACAAAGGCTCTGAGTCATGCAATTTCCTTGGTCAGGGGTATCGTCCATCCCCTTTCTACCAATCCCTTTATTCAACGATCAAATTTGCATCAAACTTTATCAATAAAGAATGACTAAAATCTCTTTTTTAACAGTTTGTATTGTCAATCTTCCTACTTGAATCTCTGTATAAGCCAATAGCATCCCCCAAAGATTGCACCACCTATCGCACCATACAAATGAGCTTCGGTTAAAACAGGACTACCAATTAGTTGTGCAGTGCCCGTTTGTCCAAAGGTGTTTTCCCAAACCAGTTTGGCAATAATTAGCCCTAAAACTAACAATGCAAAATTCCGTTCTTTGCGATATTGCAAATAAACTAGAGCAACGGCTGTATATAGCCCGTGAAGTACACCAGATAGGCCGGCATATGCATCGATATAAGGTAAATAAAAATAGAACACCAAGCTAATAAATGGTGGTAGAAGAAAAAGAAGAATTAAGATATGCCACACTTTGGTATGTGGAAATATGAAGGGCAAACATGCAAATGCCATCATATTTAAAAGGAAGTGAATCCACCCCACATGTACCCAATGCGCTGTCCACAAACGCCAAAACTCACCAAGTAAGCTTTCACGCCAATAAATAAAATAATCTGGAAATACTTGTAGACATGCAGAAACAGAAATGCACCCTGCGACCAAAAGCACTTTTTTATTGAGTACATGATCCTTCATAGCACACTCCTTTTAAAACTAGACTCCTTACGATTAATACGAAAAATAAGTAGCAACGCAAGGAGTTAGTTTCTTCAGATCTTTTTACTGTGCAGGTGCAGTTGCTGAGTCTGCTGGAACTTCTGATGCAGCCCCACCGTCAAATAACTCATCCAGTTCTGCTGAACCCTCGTTTTTCTCATCCCAGAAATGAGACATACCGCCGTCACCTGTACGAACGCCTGTATGCTCAGTCCAATAGCGGTCAGAAATACCACGAACAATTAAACCAGCCATGCTATCGATTAACTTAAAGTTCGGATTAACTGGTTTATCATCTGCTTGAGATGCTGCATAAGTTTTTAATGCATCACGGATTTTGGCATCGTCACCACTTGCTTGTGCAGCTACAGCATAGAGTGCGTGAGACAAACGAACACCTTTTTGTTCACCAATTTGCACTGACTGTTTTAAAGTCTCATACGGGTCTGGCTTACCTTCATTAGCTCCTGGTAATAAAGTCCAGATCACCGCACGTGTTGCATTTGGTGCTCCCCAGAACTTTTGGTTATCCAGACAAACCATGCCACGCTCTACGATAGCAGCAATATCTTTCGGAACATTGACAGAACCACCTGAGTTAATGTCATTTGTTACTGCTTGAAGGCCACTTATCATTCCAAGTAGATATACAGTCTGATCGGTATCACTACGCATAGTTGGACAAGAGTCACCTAAATGGTACTTATATTTAGATTCCCAACGATCAGCGAATAATTTATAGCCCGTATATTGCCGCTCTGCAGCAATTGCAGCCCAACGCTTCTGCGCAATACGTGCATCTTGAGCTTCTGTTACTTGTCCTGCTTTTGAAGCGCGCAAATAACGTAACTCCTGCTCTAATGCTTGGTTTTCCGCACATACACCTGAAGCAGCATACATTAAGACAGCAACACGAGTAGGATCTGCACCCATCCCTTTAGTCGACATGATTGCAGGAGTTAAGGCACTACCAGTATTACAAACCATTTCAGCATCTTGCATTGCCAAAATAGGTGGAACAACGTGCTTTTCCGTAAAACCTAAAGCAACATTTGCTCCGCTTTTCACGACGTATGAACAACCTGATAAAACTGAAGCTGCAAGAAAACTCATCGCCAAACCTTGGCTTATTTTTTGGACTTTAGACATCTTCCTGTCCTCGATGTAATTTGTTTTTTCCTTTTCAGATGTACATTAGCAGATGCATATCTTGAATAAAAGAGTAATTACTCTAATTGTAGCGCTTATACTTTGACACACTTCACAGCAGATAAAATTGACAGTTTTTGAGGGAAACAAAAATTTTAGGCAAAAAAAAGTAGCATTGCGACGGTTCAGCACATGCTACTTATTAACTGGGATAAGCTTTTAACGGCTTATATTATTGTTGTTCTATATAATCCTTGAGTAAAGTTCCTGCTCTTCCTACTACTACAGCCATAACAACTGCAATTAACAGAAACATCCACATTGAAATCTCCATGAGAGACCTCCTTACTACATTCGCACCCAGTAAAAACCGGACACTTGATGAAATGAATCGATTAATCAATTAAACTATTGACTGACCGACGACCTTTGCATCCTCTGTCTCTTAACTTTGCTAAGATTAGCTTTATTAAGATGTTCCCTGAGTAAAGTTCCTGCTCTTCCTATCACCACTGCCAGAATGATGGCAATGACCAAGAACGACCATGTTGGCATCTCCATTTGAGACCTCCGACACACTTTACGTTGGTGTTTGTACTTTAACCGATAGAATAATAACCATATTGAGAAATTGTCGGACAATTGACTTTCTTGCTATTTTTTCTGTATTTTAACTAGACAATTTATATTTTCCAACTAGAAATAAATATTAACCAATTGATTTTTAATATTTTTAAATAAATATACAAATGTAGAATTGTCTAACAATTAATAGAATTTTTCTAAAGTCTTAAGCTGTTTCCATTGAGATAAGGACATTTGATCAAACCAAATAACAGAAGTTAATGTTTTATCACCCTCAAAATAGACCACTATGAAAATCTGATAATCAATTATTTTTAAAATTTCTACACGAGAAATGGTTTGTTCTGAATGAAAGCTAAGTGACCATAATTTCTGATCTAAATAAGCAATTTGAGCAAGCTGTGGTCGCTTTAAAAAGAAAATAAAACTTATAGATAATAAACAGACCGCAACCAACCACCAGAGTATTGGTATCAGCTGATAAAACAGAACTGCTAAACATAAGCCAATAAAAAACTGAAATATAATCGAGAAACGGCTATATTTCAGTTTAAAATTCAATTGGTTGATCAAAACTAATCAGCCATGAACATAATGCTTTAATTTATGAATAAAATCACGTAATTCTGTACGCGGCGGTTCAGATACTTCCATAAACCAATCAAGTAAATCAGGATCTTCCTGCTCTACTAATTCAGCAAACAATGCTTTTTCTGCTGGAGCTGCCTTTAAATAATAATTTTTCACATACGGGTCAAAATAGACATCAATTTCCTTTAAACCGCGGCGTGCGCGATAAACTACTTTACGTTCTTCCAAGGTCATTTCTTCAGACATTTATTTCCCCATCTGCGTTGATAGTGCGCCTAGTTTACCTGATCACATAAGAAAGTTCGCTAAAAATCTCAAATTGACCAAACTTATCACTTCATAGCTATAAATGAGCATTCATCACATTGTTAGACCTAATGAGCTTGCCTTATGTTTAGACTCATAACATCAAGCCCAAACCAAGGAAGAAATACAATGCAATCTGGTGCTATTCGTCCCATTCCAAATATGTTACCTCGCCATCTATTTAACGAAGAACATGAAGCTTTTCGTGAAACAGTACGTAAATTCTATGAGAAAGAAGTTGTACCAAATACTGAAAAATATGAAAAACAACAACATGTGGACCGAGATCTTTGGAATAAAGCTGGTGCATTAGGTTTACTGTGCACCACCATGCCAGAACAATACGGTGGTTCAGGTGTGGACCGTCTATACAGTATGATTCTTATCGAAGAACAAGCATATGCAATGGACTCAAGTACAGGTTTCTCACTACATTCCGATATTGTCGCCAACTATATCAATAACTTTGGAAACGAAGAACAAAAGCAAAAATGGCTTCCGAAAATGGCAACTGGTGAAACAGTGACCGCAATTGCCATGACAGAACCAGGCACAGGTTCAGATTTACAAGCTGTAAGAACTACAGCCGTTCTTGATGGTGATGAATATGTGATTAATGGTTCAAAAATATTTATTACCAATGGCTATTTGTGCGACATGGCAATTGTCGTCTGTAAAACAGGCAACAGTGATAAAGGCTCTGCCAATTTATCACTTATTATTGTTGAAGCTGACCGTGCTGGTTTTACTAAAGGTAAACCACTCAATAAAATTGGCATGAAAGGCCAAGATACATGTGAACTCTTCTTTGATAACGTTCGTGTTCCTAAAGAAAATCTTTTAGGTATGGAAGGTATGGGCTTTATTATGCTCATGAAAGAATTAGCATGGGAGCGTATGTTGGTTGCAATTATCTGCCAAGCTGGTGCAGAAGCAGCGTTTGCACATACTGTTCAATATACAAAAGATCGTAAAGCATTTGGCAAGCCAATTAGTGCTTTCCAAAATACACGTTTCAAACTCGCAGAACTACGTACTGAAATTGATTTCTGCCGTACCTATTTAGATCGTTGTATGGAATTACAACTTGAAGAAAAGTTGAGTGTTGAAGCTGCCGCAGCTGCTAAATATAAAATTTCGGATATGTTCTCGAAAATAGTCGATGAATGTCTTCAATTACATGGCGGCTATGGTTACATGCTGGAATACCCAATTGCTCGTGCTTATATTGACCACCGAGCAAACCGCATTTATGCAGGTACAAACGAAATTATGAAAGAATTAATCTCTAGAACACTTTAATACCATGCATAAAAAAGGAGGCTATTTGCCTCCTTTTTATTTCAAATCTTAAGACACTAGCTTTGGCTTACGTGTATTTACATCTGAATGTTTGTGAAAATGAAGAATACCATCATCAAATTTAGCATTTTGTAATGACTTTCTATCTTCAAGATAATTATTGGTTACTTGCCATGGAGCATGCTTACCTTGTTTTGGAAGCTCATGAGCTGCACGACTAATATAACCAGAAGACAATTTACCCATTACTGTATCTTCTTCCATTTCATTTTTATTACCCGCTGGAATAACCTCATCATAGTTATTCTTGTCCATATAGTTTAATAGACGGGAAATATAATCAGCTGCAATATCAACTTTTAATGTCCAAGATGCATTCACATAGCCAATAATCATGGCCATATTTGGAATATCACTTAGCATAATGCCATTGTAAAGCATATGTTCTGAGGAGTTGATTGGCTTACCATCAACTTTAGCTTGAACACCACCCATAATTTGAACTTGTAAACCAGTTGCAGATACTATGATATCGGCATCAAGGTGTTTACCAGACTTTAATTGAATACCAGTTTCTGTAAATTTTTCAATCTGATCAGTTTCAACACTCGCCTTACCTTCACGAAGAATCTTAAATAGATCACCATCAGGTACTACACATAAACGCTGATCCCAAGGATTATAAGAAGGCGTAAAGTGTTTCATATCTACTTTACCCTTAAGCTGCATTTCAATTGCTTTTAAGAGTAAACGACGAACTGTTTTAGGATGCTTCTGAGATAATGCATAAATTGCGCGTTGCATACCAATATTACGAGCACGGGTAAATTTGTAAGCCGCCTCTTCAGACATAAATCTACGAGTCTTTTCATAGATGAAGTCAATAGAAGGAACAGTTGCAATATACGTAGGCGAACGTTGTAACATCGTCACATGACCTGCTCCACCTTTTGACATTGCTGGAACCAGAGTAATTGCAGTAGCTCCACTACCAATAATTACTACTTTCTTACCTGTATAGTCTAAGTTTTCAGGCCAATGCTGCGGATGAATGAGTTGACCTTTAAAAGCATCTTGATTAGGGAAAGTCGGAGCATAACCTTGGTCATAATTATAATAACCAGTACAACCTACAACAAAGTTAGCTACCCAAGTCTGTTGCTTTTTATTGCTATCCTCGACAACAACATGCCATTTCTTTGAAGTAGAATCATAATTTGCAGAAAGCACACGATGACCAAAGTGAATCTTTTCTTTTAATTTGAACTCATCAATTACTTCACCTAAATAACCTTTAATTGAAGCACCATCAGCCAGTACATTTGCTTTACACCATGGTTTAAAGTTAAAACCAAATGTAGACATATCTGAATCTGAACGAATACCAGGATAACGGAAAAGATCCCAAGTCCCCCCAAAAGATTCACGACGCTCTAAAATTTCAAATTGGCGCTGCGGAGAGTTTTTAGATAGATGGGCAGCAACTCCGATTCCTGAAATGCCGGCACCAATGATTAGAATATCAACTTGCTTTTCCATTTTATTTTTATACCCATTGTTGAGAATATGACTTTATTAAAGCACAATTTTGACAATACACAATGTCAAGTTTGACCGTTTATCCGTTTTTTTATGTCACTTGGGGACAATTTTTAATTTTTATAGCTTTTAAAAAATAAAAAAGACCGGCATAAAGCCGGCCTTTTTCGAATAATATCAATTATTCAGCTGAAGTATTCACTTCACGATCTACAAGCTCAACGTAAGCCATCGGTGCTGCATCACCAGCACGGAAGCCCGCTTTAAGAACACGTAGATAACCGCCGTTACGTTCTTTGTAACGAGGGCCGAGTACGGTAAATAATTTACCTACAGTTGCAGCATTACGAGTACGAGCAAATGCTAAACGACGATTTGCTACAGTATCGTTTTTTGCTAGAGTGATTAAAGGCTCAGCAACACGACGTAATTCTTTAGCTTTAGGAACGGTTGTTTTGATCAACTCGTGTTCAAATAAAGAATTAGCCAAGTTTTGGAACATCGCTTTACGATGGCTGCTTGTACGGCCTAATTTCACACCACTATTACGATGACGCATGGTGATAGTCCTACTTAATTAACGGCTACGATAGGCAAAACGGTCGTCCATACGAAGACTAGCTGGTGGCCAGTTTTCAAGACGCATACCGAGTTGTAAGCCTTTCGATGCCAAAACATCTTTGATCTCTGTTAACGATTTTTTACCAAGGTTAGGAGTTTTTAATAACTCAACTTCAGTACGTTGAACGAGATCACCAATGTAGTAAATATTTTCTGCTTTCAAACAGTTAGCAGAACGAACAGTAAGCTCTAGATCATCTACTGGGCGAAGCAAGATTGGGTCAACTTCTTCACGAGGTTCTTGAGCAACTGGAGTTTGATCTTTCTGAAGATCAACAAAAATTGCAATTTGTTGTTGCAAGATTGTTGCCGCTTTGCGGATCGCTTCTTCCGGATCAACCGTTCCATTTGTTTCAAGGTCGATTACCAGTTTATCTAAATCGGTACGTTGTTCAACACGCGCATTTTCAACGGTGTAAGAAACACGTTTAATCGGACTATAAGAAGCATCTAATTGCAAACGACCTACTGGACGTGTTTCACCTTCAGGGAAACGAGAATCAGATGTTTCATAACCACGACCTTGAGAAACTTTCAAGCGCATTTTTAATGAACCTGAAGCACTCAAAGTACCAATTAAATGATCTGGGTTAACCACTTCAACATTATGAGGTAAACGAAGGTCAGCAGCAGTAATATCGCCAGGACCTTGTTTCTCTAATGTTAAATAAGCTTCATTTTGATCGAACAGCTTAATAGACAATCCTTTTAGGTTCAGCAAGAGCTCGACGATGTCCTGCTGCAAGCCTTCTAAAGTACTGTACTCGTGCTCGACACCTTCTATCTCTACTTCAACCACAGCAGCGCCAGGTAAAGAAGACAATAGAATGCGACGTAAAGCATTACCTAGAGTGTGGCCAAAACCACGCTCTAAAGGTTCTAGAATCACTTTTGCCGAGGTCCCGCTTACCGCTTCGACCTTGATCGCTTGCGGAGTGAGAAACTCGTTTGCAGTACGCGTCATTATTGCTACCTCAAGGATTATTTAGAATACAATTCTACAATCAAGCTTTCGTTGATTTCAGCAGGTAAATCAGAACGATCTGGTGCAGCTTTAAACGTACCTTCAAGTTTAGAATGATCAACATCAATCCAACCTGGAATACCACGTTGAGCAGCTAATTCAATCGCGTTTTTAATACGCAATTGTTGTTTAGCACCTTCGTGAACCGCAATTACATCACCCGCTTTAACTTGAATAGACGCGATGTTTACACGACGACCATTCAAAGTAATGCTACGGTGACTTACTAACTGACGAGCTTCTGCACGTGTAGAACCAAAACCCATGCGATAAACAACGTTATCAAGACGGCTTTCAAGCAATTTCAACAAGTTCTCACCAGTTGCGCCTTTAACACGAGCTGCTTCTTTATAGTAGTTACTAAATTGACGCTCTAACACACCGTAAATACGACGGACTTTTTGTTTTTCACGTAATTGTAGTGAATACTCAGATTGCTTACCACCGCGAGCCTGACCATGTTGACCAGGTGCTTTGTTAGCTTTTTTAGTTTTGACGTCAAATGGTTTAACGCCAGATTTAAGTTGCAGGTCTGTCCCTTCGCGGCGAGAGAGTTTGCATTTTGGACCAATATAACGAGCCATGAATGTTTCTCCTTACACGCGACGTTTTTTAGGTGGACGGCAACCGTTGTGAGGAATTGGAGTCACATCGGTAATGCTGTTAATCTTATAACCCACTGCGCCTAATGCACGAACCGCAGACTCACGACCTGGACCAGGACCTTTTACAAGGACGTCTAGGTTTTTCAAACCGTAATCTAAAGCTGCTTTACCAGCAACTTCAGCAGCTACCTGAGCAGCAAACGGAGTTGATTTACGTGAACCACGGAAGCCTTGTCCACCTGAGGTAGCCCAAGCCAATGCATTACCTTGACGATCGGTAATCGTAACAATGGTGTTATTAAAAGACGCGTGAATGTGTGCAACACCTTCAGAGACGGTACGAGTGACCTTCTTGCGTGTGCGAGTATCTTTAGCCATCTTTTAGCTTCCAGAAATCTTACTTTTTAATCGGTTTGCGCGGACCTTTACGGGTACGTGCGTTAGTTTTGGTGCGTTGACCACGGACAGGCAAGCTGCGACGATGACGAAGGCCACGATAGCAACCTAAATCCATTAAACGTTTAATGTTCATGGAAATTTCGCGACGTAAGTCACCTTCGGTAGGAACCTTAGCAACTTCTGCACGAATCGCATCAAGCTGTGCATCGTCCAACTCACGAATCTTAGTAGTTTCAGTGATGCCAACTGTAGCTAAGATATTCTTAGCAGTATGGCGACCGATACCAAAGATATAAGTGAGGGAGATAACAGCATGCTTGTTATCCGGAATGTTTACACCGGCAATACGAGCCATTCACTTTTCTCCAAAAAGGCAGTAGAGATAATCAACCGCCCCACAAAAATCTTGAGGGGCGGATATTAACCCAATTCGCCTACTGAAATCAACAGGTCTTGATTAGATTAACCTTGACGCTGCTTATGACGAGGTTCTGCGCTACAAATCACGCGAATAACCCCATTACGACGGATAACTTTACAGCTACCACAAATTTTCTTTACAGAAGCTTGTACTTTCATGATGAAACCTCTAAGTGCGCTTATCCCTTAGGATGAGCAGTCGTTTTTCTCATTAATGTTTGATTGTCATATTGATGAGAAGTTAAATGCGCTTGTAGCTGAGCCATAAAGTCCATAACAACAACGACTACGATAAGTAATGAGGTACCACCTAAATAGAATGGAATACCAAAAGAACTCTGTAAAATCATTGGCATTAAACAAATGACTGTAATATAAATCGCACCAATAAACGTCAAACGATTAAGAATATGATCTAAGTAACGAGCAGTTTGCTCACCTGGGCGAATACCAGGCACATAAGCTCCGCTGCGTTTTAGATTTTCTGATACTTCCTTAGGGCTAAATACTAAAGCCGTATAAAAGTAACAGAAAAAGATAATTAACGCACCAAAGAGCACCAAATACAAAGGCTGTCCAGGCGACAATACCAGAGCTAAATCTTGTAAGCTACGCTTAATTAAACCAGCATTCGGATCTGCACTACCTACCCATTGACCCAAACTAGCTGGGAACAACAATAAAGAGCTTGCAAAAATCGCAGGAATCACACCAGCCATATTAATTTTTAATGGTAGATGTGTTTGTTGAGCTGTAAATATACGACGCCCTTGTTGCTTTTGTGCATAGTTTACTGGAATACGACGCTGTGCTTTTTCAATAAACACAATCGCAGCCAACACACCAAGAGACAAAAGACCAAAGATGACAAGACCAATCAAACTTGTTTGACCATTATCTACAGATGACACTGATTGCATAATTAATTTAGGCAAACCAGCAACAATACCTGCAAAAATAATCATTGAGATACCATTACCGATACCTCTTTCAGTGATTTGTTCACCTAACCACATTAAGAACATAGTTCCAGCGATAAGTGACGTAACAGCAGGAATATAAAATGCAAGACCCGTAGACAGAGTAATACCCTGACCAATTAAGCCTGCACACATGCCTACTGCCTGAACCACTGCAAGTAATAATGTACCCTGACGCGTATATTGGTTAATTTTACGCTTACCTTGCTCCCCTTCCTTTTTCAAGGCTTCAAGAGAAGGAATCACTGTTGACATTAACTGCACAATAATTGATGCAGAAATATAAGGCATGATCCCTAAAGCAAGAATAGACATTCGCTCTAAAGCACCGCCAGAAAACATATTGAATAGCCCAAGAATAGTTCCTTGGTTTGCATGAAATAAATTTTCTAACGCAGCATTATTAATGCCTGGTACTGGAATATGCGCTCCTAGTCGAAAGACCAGCAATGCACCGATTAGAAAACTCATCCGGCGAATAATTTCACGGTATTTCACATGAAATGGCTGACCTTTCATCATGTTGACATGACCTGAAGAACTAGGAGACATAGACACTCGAGATTACTCCTCGACTTTACCGCCAGCTGCTTCAATTGCAGCTTTAGCGCCTTTAGTCAATGCAACACCTTGAACAGTGAATGCACGAGTGATTTCACCAGAAAGCACGATACGAGCACGAATTTGATCGCGACGAACAACATTCGCAGCTTTTAAAGTTTCAAGGCTAACAATGTCGCCTTCCACTTTAGTTAACTCAGACAAACGTACTTCAGCAGTTTTTAAAGCGATTTGGCTAGTGAAACCGAATTTAGGTAAACGACGATAAATCGCTGTTTGACCGCCTTCGAAACCTGGACGAACGCCACCACTTTTACGTGATTTTTGACCTTTGACACCACGGCCACCAGTCTTACCAACGCCAGAACCGATACCACGGCCTAAACGACGGTGTTCACGTTTTGCACCTTCTGCAGGTGCAAGCTCATTTAAACGCAGAGTCATGGCTTATTCCTCTACACTAACCATATAGTAGACTTTGTTGATCATACCACGGTTAGAAGGCGTATCTTGCACTTCTACAGTATGACCAATACGACGCAGACCTAAACCTTGTAAGCAAAGCTTGTGATTTTTCAAGCGATGTGAAGAAGATTTAGTCTGGGTAACTTTAATCGTTTTCATGATTGATTACCCTTGAATTTCTTCTACTGATTTACCACGTTTCGCAGCGACTTTCTCAGGAGAAGTCATATCACGCAAACCTTTAAAAGTTGCGTTTACTACGTTAGCAGCATTAGTAGAACCATAACATTTGGCAAGTACGTTATGTACACCTGCAGCTTCAAGAACGGCACGCATTGCGCCACCAGCGATTACGCCAGTACCTTCTGAAGCAGGTTGCATGTATACACGGCTTGCACCATGACGAGCATTCACAGGGTGTTGTAAAGTAGTACCAGCAAGGTCTACAGTGATCATGTTGCGACGAGCAGCTTCAAGTGCTTTAGAAATAGCAGCAGGAACTTCACGTGCTTTACCACGACCAAAACCAACACGACCATTACCATCACCCACAACTGTTAATGCTGTGAAAGAGAAGATACGACCGCCCTTAACAACTTTGGCTACACGATCAACGGCAACCAGCTTTTCAACAAGACCTTCGTTTTGTTCAACTTTAGCCATGATTAGAACTCCAAGCCGTTTTCACGAGCAGCATCAGCCAAGGCTTTGATACGACCATGATATTTAAAACCAGAACGGTCAAATGCAACTTTAGTTACACCAGCTGCTTTCGCACGTTCTGCGATTAAAGCACCTACTTTAGTAGCTGCATCTACATTACCTGTAGTACCGCTACGTAAAGATGCATCCAAAGTTGAAGCTTGCGCTAAAACTTTGCCACCATCTGCTGAAATAACTTGAGCATAGATGTGACGCGGAGTGCGGTTTACACACAAACGAGTCGCACCCAATGCACGAATGTGCAAGCGTGTGCTTTTCGCACGACGCAAACGGGATTGTTTCTTTTCGTTCATAAGAACCTCGCGCCTTATTTCTTCTTAGCTTCTTTACGAAGAATGACTTCATCCGAATAACGAACACCTTTACCTTTATATGGTTCAGGAGCACGGTATGCACGGATTTCTGCCGCTACTTGACCTAACAACTGCTTGTTTGCTGATTTCAAAATGATTTCAGTAGCAGTTGGAGTTTCCGCTGTTACACCTTCTGGTAAAGCGTAGTCAATTGGGTGTGAGTAACCAAGGTTAAGGTTTACAACAGTACCTTTAACCGCAGCTTTATAACCAACACCAACTAGCTGCAACTTACGTTCGAAGCCTTCGCTAACACCTTTTACAAGGTTGTTCAATACAGCGCGAGCAGTACCAGCTTGCATCCAAGCATCTTTCGATTCTTTAACTGGAGCAAGTTGAAGTTTACCTTCTTCCTGTTTTAGCTCGACCAGCGCATGCAGGTTGAAAGACAATGTACCTTTAGTGCCTTTCACTTCGACCTGCCGGCCGTTCTGAGTAACTGCTACACCATTAGGTACAGTTACTGGGGCTTTAGCCACACGAGACATGAGGAATCACCTATTAAGAAACAAAAGCAATAACTTCACCACCAACGCCCGCAGCACGTGCAGCGCGATCAGTCATGATGCCTTTGCTTGTAGAAACAATTGCAATACCTAAACCTTGCTTAACGCTTGGAAGTTTATCTTTACCACGGTATTGGCGAAGACCTGGACGGCTTACGCGCTTAACCATTTCGATAACTGGTTTGCCTTCGAAATATTTTAAAGTAATAGTCAAAGTAGATTTTGTCTCTTCTTGAGCAACTTCTACATTTGAAATATAACCTTCTTGTTGAAGTACGTTTGCAATAGCAACTTTCAACTTAGAAGAAGGCATAGAAACAGTTTGTTTCTTAGCCATTTGTGCGTTACGAACACGTGTTAGCATGTCGGCAACGGTATCTTGCATACTCATTTAGTCGCTCCTTACCAGCTTGCCTTAACAACGCCTGGTACATCACCTTGCATTACTGTGTCACGTAGTTTATTACGGCTTAAACCGAACTTACGGAAGTAACCATGAGGACGACCAGTTAAACCACAACGGTTACGAAGACGTACCGGAGATGCATTACGCGGCAATGCTTGTAACTTTAACATCGCTTCGAAACGCTCTTCGTCGCTAGCATTTACGTTTGCAATCGTAGCTTTTAATTCAGCACGTTTTGCAGCGTATTTAGCAACAGTTTTTTCGCGTTTCAATTCGCGATTAATCATACCTTTCTTAGCCATATCGACCTCTTATTTGAACGGGAAGCCGAATGCACGCATAAGCGCACGGCCTTCGTCATCGGTGCGAGCAGTCGTAGTAATGGTAATATCCATACCACGAATACGATCAATCTTATCGAAATCGATTTCAGGGAAAACGATTTGCTCTTTCAAACCCATTGAGTAGTTACCACGACCATCAAATGATTTCGCAGAGAAACCACGGAAGTCACGGATACGAGGGATTGCGATAGAGATCAAACGGTCCAAGAATTCGTACATTTGGTCGCCACGTAAAGTAACTTTACAACCAATCGGCCAACCATCACGGATTTTGAAACCTGCGATAGATTTACGAGCAAGTGTAATTACTGGTTTTTGACCAGCAATTAATTGCATGTCGACTACAGCGCCATCTAATAATTTCTTATCAGTTGCAGCTGCGCCTACACCCATGTTTAGGGTAATTTTTGTGATGCGTGGAATTTCCATCACGTTCTTAATGCTAAGTTCTTCTTTTAACTTTGCTTTAAGTTCATCATTGTAACGTGCTTTAAGTCTGGCCATTGCCTTTTCAACCTATTACTTCGCTACCGCCACTGATTCACCATTTGATTTATAAACGCGAGTTTTCACGCCATCAATCACTTGGTAACCAACACGGTCAGCCTTCTGGGTTGTAGCATTTAAAATTGCCACGTTTGAAATATGAAGCGAAGCTTCTTGAGTAACCACACCGCCTTCAGCGCCAGTTACACGATTCGGCTTTTGATGCTTCTTCACTAAGTTAAGGCCTTCAACCTTAACGCGGTCTTCAGAAACAGACAATACAGTACCCTGTTTGCCTTTTTCTTTACCTGCGATCACGATAACTTGATCGCCTTTTTTAATCTTAGCCATGATTGCCTCTTATAGAACTTCAGGAGCCAATGAAATGATTTTCATGAACTGTTCAGTACGAAGTTCACGAGTCACTGGTCCGAAGATACGAGTAGCAATCGGAGCTTTGTTGTTGTTCAAGATAACTGCAGCATTATCATCAAAACGGATCACAGAACCATCTGGACGACGAATGCCGAATTTAGTACGAACTACAACCGCATTCATCACGTCACCTTTTTTAACACGTGCGCGTGGGATTGCTTCTTTTACAGTAACTTTAATAATGTCGCCAACAGAAGCATAACGACGATGTGAACCACCAAGTACTTTAATACATTGTACGCGGCGAGCACCACTGTTGTCTGCTACGTCGAGCATAGTTTCGGTTTGAATCATTGCCCTACTCCAAAACCGAGCATCACCGGTCACAATTTCGAAAGGCTCAAAGAGTACTCGAAATTGACCGATGATGCAACAAGAACGTCGAATTACTCAGCAGCTGCTTCAACTACTTCCACTAAAGTCCAAGCTTTAGTTTTAGAAATTGGGCGGCTTTCTTTAATGGTTACAACATCGCCAATTTTAGCAACGTTGTTCTCATCATGAGCGTGTAACTTAGTTGAACGGCGAATTGACTTGCCATACAACGGGTGTTGAACGCGGCGTTCAATAAGAACAACAATAGATTTATCCATTTTGTCACTTACGACTTTGCCGGTTAACGTGCGGACTGTTTTTTCACTCATTGTCCGTTCCCCTGTTTTTCGGTAAGGAGTGTCTTAATACGAGCAATTGTCTTACGAGCAATTTGCACTTCGTGCGATTTACCCAACTGACCAGTTGCTTTCGCCATACGAAGACGGAATTGGTTAAGCTGTTGCTCATCAAGCAAAGCTTTCAACTCTTCTACCGATTTTTCACGTAGATCTTTAGTTTTCATTACATTACCGTCCGAGTCACGATAGTGGTTTTAAACGGAAGCTTAGCAGCAGCTAAAGCAAATGCTTCACGCGCTAATTCTTCGTTCACACCTTCAATTTCGTACAGGATCTTACCTGGTTGGATCTGGCAAACCCAGTATTCCACGCTACCCTTACCTTTACCCATACGCACTTCAAGAGGCTTTTGAGTAATTGGTTTATCCGGGAATACGCGAATAAAGATTTTACCACCACGCTTAATACGGCGGCTAATAGTACGACGTGCAGCTTCAATCTGACGCGCAGTCATACGACCACGTTCAGTTGCTTTAATTGCAATCGAACCAAATGATACTGTACTACCACGATGCGCTAGACCAGTGTTACGGCCTTTGTGCACTTTACGGAATTTGGTACGTTTAGGTTGCAACATGGATTATTCTCCCTTGTCAGCAGCACGGTCACCGCGACGACCACGACGCTCTTGACCTTCACCACGACCACGACCACGTTTAGCTGGACGATCTTCAGCAGGAGCAGGGTTCATGACTTGTTTCATGCCACCTAAGATCTCGCCACGGAAAATCCAAACTTTAACACCAATCGTACCGTAAGTTGTTTCTGCACGCATAGTTGCATAGTCAATGTCTGCACGTAATGTATGCAAAGGTACACGACCTTCACGATACCATTCTGTACGAGCAATCTCTGCACCACCTAAACGGCCAGACACTTCAACTTTGATACCTTTAGCACCAGCACGCATAGTGTTTTGAACCGCACGCTTCATAGCACGACGGAACATAACACGCTTTTCTAATTGAGAAGCAATTGCTTCAGCAACTAAACGCGCATCTAAGTCTGGGCGATCAATTTCGTTGATACTTACTTGCGCTGGAACACCCATAATGCTGGTAAGTTCGCGCTGTAATTTCTCAATATCTTCGCCTTTTTTACCGATTACGATACCAGGACGAGCTGTGCTAATAGTTACTTTAGCAGCGCCTGATGGACGTTCGATAAGAATATTGCTTACCATCGCATTCTTAAGTTTTTTAGTTAAAAACTCACGAACTTGAAGATCTTTAAGCAAGTATTCAGCGTATTGTTTCGGATTCGCATACCAGTTAGCGTTATGACGTTTCACAACACCTAGGCGGATACCGATTGGATGAACCTTCTGACCCATATCAAACCCCTACCTTAACGGTGATGTGACAAGTACGCTTAGTAATACGATCTGCACGGCCTTTAGCACGTGGCATAATACGCTTAAGGCTCATGCCTTCATCAACGTAAATCGTAGAAACTTTAAGATCGTCAACATCTAAACTGTTATTGTGTTCAGCGTTTGCAATCGCAGATTCCAATGCTTTTTTTACTAAAACAGCAGCTTTTTTATTGCTGAAGTTTAAAATATTTAAAGCATGCGCAACAGATTTGCCGCGAATAAGATCTGCAACCAAACGTGCTTTCTGTGCCGAGATAGCGGCACCGCGTAATTTAGCAGTTACTTCCATCATGACACCTATTAACGTTTAGATTTCTTGTCAACACCGTGACCACGATAGGTACGAGTTGGCGCGAATTCACCGAGTTTATGACCAACCATATGCTCAGTAACAATTACTGGAACGTGGTTACGACCATTATGAACAGAAATTGTTAAACCAACAAAATCTGGAAGGATCATCGAACGACGAGACCAAGTTTTAATCGGCTTGCGAGAGTTACTAGCAACAGCCGCTTCAACCTTAGCGAACAAGTGCGCATCGACGAATGGGCCTTTTTTCAGAGAACGAGGCATTAGTCAGATTCCTTTACTTGACGCGACGGTCGCGAATAATCATCTTAGTCGTACGCTTATTGGTACGTGTCTTGTACCCTTTAGCTTTTTGACCCCATGGGCTTACAGGTTGAATACCTTTGTTACGCCCTTCACCACCACCGTGCGGGTGATCAATCGGGTTCATCGCCATACCACGTACGGTAGGACGAACACCACGCCAGCGTGAAGCACCAGCTTTACCCAATGAACGAAGGTTGTTTTCTTGGTTAGAAACTTCACCAATTACAGCGCGGCATTCAACATGTACTTTACGCATTTCGCCTGAACGAAGACGAATAATTGCGTAAGAACCATCACGACCCAACAACTGAACAGAAGCACCAGCAGAACGCGCTAATTGCGCACCCTTACCAATTTTAAGTTCAACGTTATGAAGTGTAGAACCGATCGGCATATTACGAAGTGGCAAGCAGTTACCTGGACGAATTGGAGCATCGTTACCAGATTGTACTTTATCGCCAGCACGTAAGCCTTTAGGTGCGATGATATAACGACGCTCACCATCAGCATATTTCAACAAAGCAATATGTGCTGTACGGTTTGGATCGTATTCAATACGCTCTACAACAGCTGGGATGCTGTCTTTGTTACGTTTGAAGTCAACGATACGATAGTGTTGTTTATGACCACCACCAACGTGACGAGTAGTAATGTGACCGTTGTTATTACGACCACCAGTACGTTTTTTAGCTTCAACCAACGGTGCGTAAGGAGCGCCTTTGTGAAGATGGTCATGAACCACTTTCTCTACAAAGCGACGTCCTGGAGACGTTGGCTTACATTTTTGAATCGGCATAATTTTCGTCCTTATTCCGCTGCGCTTTCAGCGGTATCGCCCAAGTCAGCCATTTCAACATCTTGGCCGGCTTTCAGGGTGACGTATGCTTTTTTAACATCAGAACGACGTCCTAATGTTTTACCAAAGCGCTTAGTTTTACCTTTAGTAATAGTAGTGTTAACTTTAACAACTTCTACACCAAAAAGTTTTTCAACTGCTTTTTTAACTTCAAGTTTAGTAGCATTGATGTCTACTTTAAATACTTGAACGCCAACAGTATCACCTAAAACTTGTGCCTTTTCTGAGAAGACTGGTCCTTTAAGGACTTGATAGATACGTTCGTTGTTCATCCGAGTTCTACCTCAATTTTCTTAGCAGCAGCTACAGACATCACAACTTTATCAAACGCGATCAAGCTTACAGGATCGATTGCAGTTGCATCTACCACATCTACATGTGGAAGGTTGCGTGCTGCAAGATATAAGTTCTCATCTACAGCGTCAGTAACGATTAATGCACGAGCAGCATTTAAGTCGTTAAGCTTTGCAAGCAATTCTTTAGTTTTTGGAGCTGCAACAGCAAACTCTTCAACCAATACAAGACGATCTTGGCGAACAAGTTCAGCTAAGATACATTGCATTGCACCGCGGTACATCTTACGGTTTACTTTTTGAGACCAATCTTGTGGACGAGCAGCAAAAGTTTTACCACCACCAACCCAGATAGGGCTACGAATAGAACCCGCACGAGCACGACCAGTACCTTTTTGACGGAATGGCTTTTTACCACCGCCAGAAACGTCTGCACGCGATTTTTGAGCACGAGTACCTTGACGACCACCTGCTAAGTAAGCAGTAACAACTTGGTGTACAAGAGCTTCGTTAAATTCACGTCCGAAAGCAACTTCAGACAATTCAACAGCAGAGCCGGAAACAGTTTTCAAATTCACGGTATTTCCCCTCAGGCCTTGATGGTAGGACGTACAATTACGTCGCCGCCAGTTGCACCAGGAATTGCACCTTTAACAACTAAAACAGAACGTTCAGCGTCAATAGATACGATTTCAAGACCTTGTACTGTTACGCGTTCATCACCTAAGTGACCAGCCATTTTTTTGCCTTTGAACACGCGTCCAGGAGTTTGGTTTTGACCTGTAGAACCTAATACACGGTGAGAAACTGAGTTACCGTGAGTAGCGTCTTGGGTACGGAAGTTCCAACGTTTAACACCACCTTGGAAACCTTTACCTTTTGATTGACCAGTTACGTCAACAACTTGACCAACTGTGAACAAATCAACGCCGATAGTACCACCAACTTCACGACCTTCAAGCTCAGCTTCAGTAACACGGAACTCTTTAACTAAACGACCAGCAGCAACACCAGCTTTCGCGAAGTGACCTTTCTGAGCGTTAGTTACGCGAGATTCGCGACGTTCACCAGTAGTTACTTGAACAGCTTGATAACCATCAGTTTCAAGTGTTTTGATTTGCGTAATGCGGTTTGGATCGACTTCGATGACTGTAACAGGTACAGAAACACCAGCATCTGTAAAGATGCGAGTCATACCACATTTGCGACCGACTAAACCAATAGCCATGTGCATAAACCTCTAAAAAAGCGGCCTAATTAACTAATCGTTAATTAACCGAAAGCCTTAACCCAAAGCGATCTGAACATCAACACCAGCTGCAAGATCTAATTTCATCAATGCATCAACAGTTTTATCTGTAGGTTGAACGATGTCGATCAAACGTTTGTAGGTGCGGATTTCGTACTGGTCACGCGCATCTTTGTTAACGTGCGGTGAAGTAAGAACGTTGAAGCGTTCGATGCGAGTAGGCATCGGAATTGGACCACACACTTGTGCGCCAGTACGCTTAGCGGTTTCTACGATCTCTTGAGCAGATTGATCAATCAGACGATGATCAAAAGACTTAAGACGGATACGAATTCTCTGGTTAGACATACCAGTAAACTCCAAGCCAAATATATAAAGAATCACCTTTGACGCATCTCACCCATTGGTAAGTGTCAAAGGCAGTGATAATCACTAAGGTCATGATCGATGCCACGACTGTAATGCACATTTACTACTTTCTTCGCAGTAAATGCCCTCTTATTGAGGGTCGCTCATTATAACGATTGTTTAAGTCTTATGCAATTCTCTTTTTCTATTTTTTGCTCAAATCCTGTTTTAGCTAGTCATTTTAGGTATTTATTACAAATTCAATCGCTTTATTTAAAAGCTGATTACCCTGTTCAAATTTTTTCGCTTCTGAATATTCAAGCTCACGTGTAGATTGCACATATTCCCCACTAAAAATTGAAAGTTCTTCCTCATTTTCCAAAAGAAGTTTCAGGGCTGCTGGGGTCATCTCTGGATGAAACTGAAAGCCTAGTACATTCTTTCCAATCTGGTACATTTGATTACGACAAGCATTGCTCTCAGCCAAACGTATAGCACCTTTAGGTATTTCAAATGTTTCGCTATGCCACTGCATCACATTAATTTCTTCAGGCAAAGGAAAGCTTTCCTGAGGTAAGTTTGCAACTCTTTGAACTGTCGACCATCCAAGTTCTTGATAACGATTACGGCTAACCGCTGCACCCAATGCATTTGCGATCAGTTGGCCTCCCAAGCAAAGACCTATAGCTGGCTTACCTGCCGCTAAATATCGACGTAGCCATCTTTTCTCTATTTTCAGCCATGGGTAATTTGCTTCGTCATTAACACTCATGGTTCCACCCATAACCAATAACAAATCAACTTCTTCAATTCGTGGCAAAGCTTCTATTTCAAGAGAACGGTCAACTGGAAGTGCAAAAAACTCAGTAGAGCTAATAGTTGCATGATGAGCTTTTAAAAATGAGTAGCAACTTCCAAAACCTTCACCAGCAATATGTTGGAAATAGTGAACACGTAAATGCGACTTCATGCGCTTAAACCTATTGTTGTTAGAATGTTGGTTAGATCTTTGCAAAAATAAAGCCAAGTTTTTAGTGAATGTTACAGCAGTAACGAAACATGTTAGAAATAATCAAAAATCTAGCGAATAAGTAAGTTTTCTCTTAATCTAATCTTATTATTTAAAGTACAGCGCCCTATGAAAAAGCATAACAATTTTCAAACCCAACTCATTCATGCACCACGAAAAGCACCTCAGTTTATCGAGACCGTGCAACCTCCCTTATTTCGTGCATCAACTATTATTTTTAAATCAACTGCGCACCTTTTTGATCGCCATTGGACTGACCCTTATGATTATAGCTATGGGACACATGGCACACCTACCACATTCACTTTAGCCGACAATATTGCGCAAATAGAGGGTGGTTTGTACGGCTTACTTGCACCAAGTGGTTTATCTGCAATAAATATAGTTAACTCTGCTTTTTTAGGAACAGGTGATGAAGTTTGGGTACCAGACAATATATATGGTCCAAACTTAGAGCATTTAAACTATTTAAAAGCACAATATGGCATCAGGGTTAAAGTTTATAATTCAATTGATGTTTCAACTTTTCAACCTACTGAACAAACCAAGCTTTTATGGCTAGAGGCCGCGGGCTCTGTCACTATGGAGTTTCCAAATCTTAAAGAGTTAGTAAAAAAAGCAAAAGCTCAAGGTGTTTTAACAGCTTTAGATAACACTTGGGGGGCTGGGCTTGCATTTAATGCTTTTGATTTTTCTAATGAACATCTATCAGTTGACTTAACTGTGCATGCACTTACCAAATATCCAAGTGGTGGTGGCGATATATTGATGGGTAGCATTGTAACTCGTGATGAAAAACTATATCACCGCCTGTTCCGTACACATGCGATTCTAGGTATTGCTATCTCAGGAGATGATGCAGCACAAGTTCAGCGTAGCCTCGCACACATGTCACTACGATATGAACAGCAATCAAATAACGCGAAAACTTTATTGGAATGGTTAAAGCAACAGCCTCAATTTGCACAAGTTCTACATCCAAGTGATAAAGCTTCCCCAGGTCATCAATATTGGCAAGAGATTTGCACTACAGGTAAGAGTGCAGGATTAGTCAGTGTCATATTTAAACCTGATTATGATATTTCAGCTATACGTCGCTTTTGCGATGCTCTTAAGCTATTTAAACTTGGTTTTAGTTGGGGTGGTCCAGTTAGTCTTGTCATGCTTTATGATCTAAAAATGATGCGAAAACTTGAAAATACACATTTACAACAAGGTTTATTGGTTCGTTTGTGTATAGGTCTGGAAGATCCGCAAGATTTAATTCAAGATATCGAAAATGCGCTGAAATATTTGTAAAACGACAAGATCAACAGTGACTCACACCGAAGGATAAAAATATATGGGTACACCGATTGTTATTGCTAAAAATATTAATAACACCTCTAAAGAAATTGTTTTGCTTTCTCAATTTGCTAACCGGCATGGTTTAATTGCAGGTGCTACGGGTACAGGTAAAACAGTCACTCTAAAGGTTCTTGCAGAAAGTTTTTCTAGAATCGGTGTTCCCGTCTTTCTTGCCGACGCAAAAGGCGATGTTTCTAGCCTAGCAAAAGCTGGAGAGGCTTCAGATAAATTTAATGAACGCTTAAAGCTTCTACAAATTGATAGCGTTCCTTTTGCTGCCAATCCCGTTATTTTTTGGGATTTATTTGGGCAACAAGGCCATCCTATTCGAACCACTATTTCTGAAATTGGGCCAATTTTATTAGCACGTATACTCAATCTAAATGACACTCAAGAAGGTGTTCTATCTGCTGTTTTCCGCATCGCAGATGATCAAGGATTACTGTTAGTCGACTTTAAAGACCTAAAAGCCATGATCACTTTTGTGAGTGAACATGCAGCGGAATTTAAAGCTGAGTACGGCAACTTATCTCCAGCCAGTTTAGGAGCAATTCAGCGCAATTTGCTCGCTCTTGCCGACCAAGGTGGGGATCAATTCTTTGGAGAGCCAGCTTTAAATATTCTGGACTTTATACAAACCGATGCTAATGGCCGCGGCTATATCAATATTCTTGCTGCTGACAAGCTAATGAATACACCCAAGCTATACGCTACTTTTTTATTATGGATGCTTTCCGAATTATTTGAACAGCTTCCAGAAGTTGGCGATATGGATAAACCAAAACTCGTGTTTTTCTTCGATGAAGCTCACTTGTTATTTGATAATGCCAGTCAAGCTTTACAACAGAAAATTGAACAAGTTGTACGTTTAATTCGCTCTAAAGGTGTCGGTATTTATTTTATTACTCAAAATCCACTTGATTTACCAGAAAGTGTTTTGGGTCAGCTTGGTAACCGCGTACAACATGCTCTACGCGCATTTACTCCGAAAGATCAAAAGGCAGTAAAAACTGCTGCAGATACGTTTCGTGCTAATCCTAATTTCAAAGTGGATGAAGCGATTACACAGCTAGCGGTAGGTGAAGCCCTCATTAGTTGCCTAGATGAACAAGGTACTCCACAAATTGTAGAGCGTGGCTGGGTGATGCCTCCCTACTCCTCTTTTACACCGATTACACCTGAAGAACGAAAAACCCTAATTTCCCAAAGTATTATTACTGGTGTCTATGAACAAGTTGTAGACCGTGAGAGCGCTTATGAAATGCTCCAAAATAAAGTTGCTGAACGTGAGCAGCAAAAACAGGATGCTGAGCTTGCCAAAGAGCAAGAAGCTTTAGCGAAGCAACAAGCCAAGGAACAAGAACGTTTAGCACGAGAACAGCAAAAGGAAGAAGAACGTGCTGCAAAAGAACGAGCAAAACTAACTCAAGATATAGTGGGAACTTTTGCAAAAAGCGCTGCACGCACTTTAGGCGGCAGTACAGGACAGAAATTGGTACGCGGATTACTTGGCTCATTATTTGGAAAATAGACCGTTTAAATCAGCACTTTATTTTAAGGGATTTTATATCCCTTAATTTTTTTATGGTTTTATTAATAAAACTATTGCGATTAATTTTTATAAGATGTATTTTAAATACATCTTATAAAGCCAGATAATTAAGGTCTAGCCATGACTCCACAACAAATTGAACTCGTAAAATCTACTGTACCTGTATTGCGTGAACACGGCGTTACACTGACTACATACTTTTATAAGCGGATGTTAAATAACAGTCCTGAATTAAAAAATGTTTTTAACCTAGATGACCAGACAAGCTTACGCCAACCTCGCGCCCTCGCAGCGGCAGTACTCGCATATGCTGAAAATATTGAAAATCCTACAGTGCTTGCCAAAGCAGTTGAGCGTATTACCACTAAGCACGTAAGTTTAGATATTCAACCCGATCAATATGCAATTGTTGGAGACAACTTACTTCATTCAATTAGTGAAGTTTTAAATGTTCCATTTGAATCAGAACTGATTGAAGCGTGGAAACAAGCTTATTTACAGTTGGCAGATATTTTAATTGGCGTTGAAAAACAAAAATATGAACAGCTTGAAAGCTTAAAAGGTGGATGGGCTGGCTGGCGTTCATTTGAAATTACACAAATTGACCCACTTGAGTCTGGCAAGCGCTTTACGTTAAAAGCGACTGATCATGAAGATGTACTGACTAGCCCAGCTAATGCTTTTATTTCTGTAAAAGTACAAGTTCCTGAGCAACAACTTGAGCAACCTAAAGCATTTAAATTTACAGAAGCTCAGGAAAATAATGCGTACCACTTTGAGGTGCAACCAGAAGAAAATCATACTGAATTTTCCGTTGCTAATATTTTACTTGAGCACTATAGAGTGGGTGACCAAGTACAAGTTTCAGCTCCTTTAACGCTCTAATATAAAAAGCTCTAGCCTGAAAGTTTTCTTCTTTAGACTTTCAGGCTAAGATGATCGTCCGTCAACCTTTAGTTTTTGGTGATCATGCAACTTAATAAATTTACCGATTATGCTTTACGAATATTAATGTACATCGCTCGCCCAAGTGATGCACCGTATACGATTGCAGAAATCGCGAAAGATTTGCATGTTTCGCAAAACCATCTGGTTAAAGTTGTTCATTTCATGGGCAAGCAAGAATGGATTATTACCATTCGCGGCAAAGGTGGAGGAATTCGCTTAAATCCTAATGCACTAAACTCAAATTTGGGTGCAATTGTTCGTATATTACAAGGTGATAACCAAATCGTTGAATGCAATACACCACCATGTGTTTTGCGCTCTCATTGTGGCTTAAAAGGAATTCTCGATCAGGCTTTAGAAAGTTTTTATCAAAGCTTAGACCAATACACGCTTGGAGAAGTCTTACAACAGCCGAGATCTGCTTCAAATACCTCTCCGATAGACTTTTTGCAAATCTAAACTTCGTAATTCTATTTATCTTTACAAGCAAGCTTACTGAAAATTAGCAAGAATAACCAAGCTCCTTTATACTAGGCGCGAGCCCTCTCATTTAAAAAGTTATTTTTTATGCGTCGTAGTGAAAAATCGAAAGACACCAAAGCCAGACTCGCACCCAAACAAAAGATCAGTTATGAAAAGAAACCAGATCCAGCGATCACGGAATATGCCGTACAATCTCTGAACTGGTTACGCCAAGCTGAGTTTTTAATGAGTGCACCTAAATTGGCACTTTGTGTTGAAGATAGTGGCTACGAGATTGCTTTTGCAGGACGCTCAAATGCTGGTAAGTCTAGTGCTATTAATGCCTTAACCAACAAAAAACAACTCGCACGTGCCTCAAAAAAACCTGGCCGTACACAAATGATTAACTTCTTCAGCCTAGGTAATCCTGATCAACGCCTAGTTGACCTTCCTGGTTATGGTTATGCTGCCGTACCAGAGGACATGAAACGTGTATGGCAAAAAGAATTAGAGAACTATCTAATCCATCGTAAAAGCTTACAAGGATTAGTTTTACTTATGGATATTCGCCACCCTTTACAGCACTTTGACATGATGATGCTAGAGTGGGCTTATTCACGCCATCTATTTGTACATATTCTTTTAACTAAAGCAGACAAACTTAATCGTGGCCCAGCAAACAAAGTCTTGCTTGAAGTTAAACAACAACTGAAAAAAATGAAGCTTGATTTCTCGATTCAGCTTTTCTCTTCATTGAACAAACTAGGCTTAGAAGAACTCGCTAGTGTAATGGCTGGACGCTTACATTTTACGCTTGATCAAGAGCCAGAATTTGACGTTGATGCGATTCCTGAAGCAAGCGATGAGGATGCTGAAGAGTAAATCGTCATAACAGATACAATTTCTTTATCAAATTTATATTCAAATGGCCCCTATTGCTAAACACAAATGCAGGGGCTTTTTTTATACTCGTTATAACTTCATCGAGTTAAAAATCAGGACTAAATGATGAAATTGCTATCTTTTTTGAAGAATAAGGCTTTAGGTTCTTCTATTGATTATAAAATTCTTCCACGCAAGGTGAAATTTGATTGGAAAGACACGCCTGTAGACTGGATTCCAAACCAACCGTTTGCAAGTTACTTTATTAATGAAATTAATAATATCTTGCCTGCTGGAGAGTTCTGGTTCTGCCGTTTATATAACAAAGTTTTACCTCGCATTACCGATGAAAAACTTAAACAGGACGTTCAAGCATTTATTCGCCAAGAGGCTATGCATGCAAATGCACACACTTCTGCCAATAAAGAATATTTAAGTGCACGTAATATTGATATCCAGAGAAATCTGGACATTATGAATTATCTATTTACTACCGCTTTGGCAGATAAACCTTTTGACAAAGAAGTTCCTCAGTTCTTGCAAGAGCAATGGGATTTATTCCGTTTAGGTGTTATTGCAACTGTTGAGCATATGACCTGTGTACTCGGTAAATATGCGCTTTACAACAAACGTTGGGAAGAATTAGGCGCTGACCCTGAAATGGTCGATCTGGTTAAATGGCATGGTTCAGAAGAAATTGAACACCGTACCGTAGCCTTTGATTTATATCGTCATCTTGGTGGCGGATATATTCCACGTTACTACTTAAGCATTGCAGTTATTACCCTTGTGCTAGGATTATGGGTAGATGGCGCAGCACATATCATGAAGCAAGATCCTCGCTTTGCCGATGCAGCCAAATCTAAATTTTTTCCAGTTTGGGTTGCTGTAGAGTGGTATAAGATTAGCCGTAAGGATAATCAGGTATTACCAAATCCATTTTGGCTTATTGCTCAGCAAATTGATTACCTCATGCCTTGGTATGATCCAGTTAAAGAAGGTAGCACTGAAGATGCGGTAAGTTATTTATCTCAATCTCCAGCAGCAAAAAGAGCCGAGCTACAAGCCGCTTAAAAATAAAAAAGCAGGATATAAATCCTGCTTTTTTATTGAGTGATCAGATACTGATATCTTTCTCTTTGGTATATCGATCTACAACCACACTAATCATCATATCGCCCTGTACATTTACCACTGTTCTTACCGTATCGAGCAACCGGTCGATTGGAAGTAAAATAGCAATTGCTTCAGCTGGTAGACCCACAGACTGCAATACCATAATCATGGTGACCATACCTGCACTCGGAATTCCCGGTGCTCCAAGTGATGCAATCATCGCAGTTAAACACACAACAATTTGCTGAGTTAGGTTTAAGTCTAGTCCAACTAAATTTGCAACAAAGAGCGCAGCGGCAGCTTCATATAAAGCTGTACCATCCATATTAAGCTGCGAGCCTAATGGAATAACAAAACCTGCCGTTTGAGGACGAACACCTAAGTTTTCCTGTGTACATTTCATACTCAGTGGCATCGTTGCCGAACTAGAACTTGTTGCAAATGCAGTAATTAAGGCTGTACGTGTACCTTTGAAAAAAGTCCAAGGGCTCATACGACCAACAATCCAAAGCAGTAATGGCAAAACAACAGCACCATGAAAAATAGTGGTTCCAGTTACCACAACAGCAAACTCTGCCAAGCGACTTAATACTGAAATATCTTCTGTCGCCATTAATTTAGCAAGTAATGCAAAAATTCCTAATGGTGCCAGTTTCATGACCCATCCAACCAGCATCATCATCATTTCAAAAAACTGATGACTCAATAAACGAATACTCTTAAAGCGCTCACCACCTTGAACCAATGCAAAACCGACAAATAGTGCAAATACCACAACAGCTAAAACATTTCCGTCGCTAAATGCTTTAAAGGGATTAATTAAAGTATTTTGAATAAAGTTAGTAAAGAAAGTTGCTGGGTTTAAACTATCTGGTGCTTGATAGCTTTGCATGGATGCCTGAAAAATTGAAATATCCACGCCTCGACCCACCTCAAATAAATGAGCACAGCCAATACCCAAAACTAAGGCCAATGTGGTGGTGGTGATAAAACATAAAAAAGTGATTTTCCAAACTGGACCTAGCTGCCCGCCTGCCTGTAAATTTGAAACTCCGACTACAATCGAGCTAAAAATTAATGGCACCAACAACATTTTGAGTAGCCCAATAAAAACACTACTCAATATACCCAAGCCATATAAACTATGCTTTACAAAAGCAGTATCAGGATACATGGTGAGTAGGAAGCCAAAGGCTAAACCTAAAATCGCGGCAATCAGAATTTGTGTATTTAAGTTCATATCAACGTTATTTTTTTCAGTAGGCAATACTTTTGCAAATATGACATGAGGTTGCTTTTCATTCGAGCAATTTTTTGTCACATGCTTTGAATTAAAAATAAAAAAGCCATCTTTTTAGATGGCTCATTATTAATTATTGAGTTTCAATTTCCCGCAAACGTATCAAACCCTCTTGCACCGTACTACAAACGAGCTGCCCATTTTGCCACATACGGCCAAAGTTTAGACCGCGAGAAGCTGCGCTCACTGTGGCTTCCATGTCATAAAGCATCCATTCATCAGCACGAAGTGGGCGATGGAAATAAATGGCATGATCAATACTGGCACATTGTAAACTTGGAGAAATATAGCTTAAACCATGAGGTCTTAAAGCCGTAGTCATTAAAGTAAAATCTGAATAAAATGCCACAATTGCTTGATGTAAAGCGATGTCATCTAGCTGTTTTGGAATGCGATCATGAGTACGGATATAGTGCGCATTGAACGGCGCTTCCGGCTGAGGTTGAAATGGATTGACTGGGTCAATCGGACGAATTTCAACATGACGCTCACGCATGAAACTTGCACGGACATTCTCTGGTACGAAATTAAGAATCCCTTCTTTAAGCTCACTTTCTGACTTTAACGTCTCAGGAGCTGGGTATTCCGGTTCTGAAAGTTGGTAGTTCAAGCCTTCTTCAGGGTTGGCGAAAGACACCATTGCCGAGAAAATAACTCGACCATGCTGGATTGCCCGAACTTGACGGCTAACAAAGCTTTTCCCATCACGCAAACGATCTACTTCATAGATGATTGGAGCATTAATGTCGCCACCATATAAAAAGTAAGCATGCATAGAATGCGCAGGACGGTCGGTTGTATAAGAGGCAGCACGTAAAGCCTGACCTAAAACCTGACCTCCAAAAACACGTTTACCGACCAAATTACGGCTAATTCCACGGTAAATATTTTCTTCAAGCTTTTCTAAAGTGAGCAGCTCAACCAGTTCTTGGGTTAACGCATTCATGAGAGATACCTTCATATTGCAGGCAAAATTGGTATTAAAGGACAGATGTGTAGAATCTATTGTGCCATAAAAAACTATTTGTACATGGAACAATCAGTCAACTTCTGACGAACATTACCCTTAAAACAGCTAAAAATACGATTTTTAACGATAAAAAATGCCAAAAGCATTATAATTTATAAGAAAGTAGCATATTGTTTTTTTTAATAAATGCCTCAAAATAATTACCCTCTGCATTTGGTGCCGGGATTTGTCTTTAAGAAGTAGGAGTTCTTATGTCCAAGAGTGGGTTTGGTCAAATGTATCGTCGGCTTTCGAGTAAGCTACTTGACCTCGTGGTAACACCACATGTTCTTGGGGAAGTTCCTACTGAACCAGTATCAGAAACAACAGAAACTGAAGCAAAGACTGAGCGCCAAAAAGTGGTGTGCTATGTCTTACAAAACCATTCTCGCAGCAATGCTTTAGTGGTGGATGGGGAAACTCGCCGTTTAAATTTAAAGCCAGCATTAGATCCGTTAATTATCGGTTCTCACCAGGAAAAAGCATCAGTTTTATTTTTACAGCATAATGATGAAAATAACCTGTTAAATCCCCCACCTCATGCTTTTCCACCGCGCTTAATTAAACTGATTGAAGTTTTACAGGCAAACTCTGAGCTCGATATAGAACTGGTTCCAGTAACCGTTTTATGGGGTCGCTCCCCAGATAAAGAAGACTCTTGGTTCAAGCTCTTGTTCTCAGACACATGGGCAACACCAAGTACAGTTAAGCAGCTTGTGAATATCGGTTTACATGGTCGCCAATCTTATTTGGAGTTCCATGAACCGCAGTCTTTACGTGACCTTGTTGAATATGCTCAACAGCATTATCCAAACCTTTCACCAGCGACTTATATTGTTAGTACTTTAAATGACTACCTTGACCGTCAGCGTGAAGTGGTTTTAGGCCCTGACTTATCAGATCGTCGTAATGTAATGCAATCAGTTGTAAAGTCTCGTGATGTGCAAGAAGCTATTCGACGCGAGAGTATTCGCGGCAAAATTAGCATGCTTGAAGCAGAACGTCGTGCGATTGGTTATGTCAATGAAATCGTATCTGACTACTCACACTCAGCAGTTCGCTTTGCAGATTTAGCATTAACACGCCTATGGACTCAGCTTTATGACGGCGTAGAAGTTCATAACTTTAGTACCGTTCGTGAACTCGCGAAAGATTACGAAATTGTTTATACACCGTGTCATCGCAGCCATATTGACTACCTATTATTGTCTTATGTGATTTATAGACGCGGCCTAATGGTTCCGTATATTGCTGCTGGTGACAACTTAAACTTGCCTTTCGTGGGCCAGCTTTTACGTGGTGGTGGTGCTTTCTTTATTCGCCGTTCTTTCCGTGGCAATGGTCTTTATACAACTGTATTTAAAGAATATTTATATAGCATTCTTTCTCGCAATACGCCGCTTGAATACTTTATTGAGGGTGGTCGTTCGCGTACAGGTCGTTTATTACCACCGAAAACCGGTATGCTTGCCATGACGGTTCATAGTCATTTACGTGGCCGTACAAAGCCAATTGTATTTGTACCAACTTATATTGGTTATGAGCGTCTGATGGAAGGTTCGACTTACGTTGGCGAAATGCAAGGTAAGCCAAAAGAAGCTGAATCTATTTTTGGTATTGTTAAAACATTACGAAAAATTGAACGCATTTTCGGTAAGGTACACGTTAACTTTGGTGAACCCGTTTTCCTTGATGATTTGCTTAAACAGCATAATGCAGAAAATGTCTATATCGAGAAAAATGACGACCCAATCCCTCAAGCCGTTTCAGATGCTGTAAATAGCTCTGCACATGCAATTTTAGAAAATATTAACCGTGCGGTAGTCATTAACCCGGTTTCTTTACTCTCAATTATTTTGCTTGCTACTCCAAAGCATACTCTTGATGAAGAAATCTGTATTAAGCAGCTTGAAGCTTACCGCAATTTAGCATCAAATTTCCCATACGATCAGCGTACAGAAGTAACGCCACTATCTGGCAAGGAAATTATTGCTTACGGCTTAAAGCTAAAATTAATTAAGCGTGTACAGCATGCACTGGGCGATATTATTGCGATTGAAGATAACCAAGCAGTTCTGCTTACATACTTCCGTAATAACATTTTGCATGCTTTCGTTTTACCTTCGTTGGTTGCATCGCTTGTTGAGCATAACGGTAAAATCAGTCGTGCTGATTTAAGTAATGTCATCTATACCCTTTATCCATTCTTGAAAGCTGAACTATTCCTTAAGTGGCAAAGCAGTGAGCTTAAAGAACAGATTGAACAATATGCAGATGCATTAGTTCAATCAAACCTTATTCATCAAGATGAAGAAGGTAACTTGATTAGCTCTGCACCAAACACTGAAGAGCACAATCAACTTGTTGTATTGGCAACACCTGTTAAGCAAAGTCTTGAACGTTATTACATGACTTTAGCTTTAATTACTCAGCGCGGTTCAGGCAATATTTCAGCAAAACAAGTTGAAGAATTAAGTCATTTGTTAGGACAACGCTTGTCTGTTCTTTACGAGTTTAATTCTCCAGAATTCTTTGACAAAGCATTGTTCCAAAGCTTTATTAAAGTTTTAACTCAGCAAAATTACATCCGTACTAATGACCAAGGTCAGATTGAGTTTGACGATAATTTCCGTCAAATGGCAGCAGGCGCACAGTTAGTACTTGATGAAGTAACATTGCAGATGTTGCAGCACATCACGACTTTTACTGATGAAGAACTAAAAGAAGCACTTGAAGCAATGGCCTCTCAACAAGCGAAACGTCGTTTAAAACGTAAAAAATCTTAAAGTTTGACTCAAAATAAAAGGCAACTTAAGTTGCCTTTTATTTTATCGAGGCATTGAACACTCGAAGTAACGTGGATCATCAATACAACGTAAGCGCTTCATCAATTCAACAAAGTAAGCATCGTAATATCCAGAACGCACATATTGATTGCGTATTTTGGCTACCATAATGTCGTAGCTCTGCTTTTCGTAAAAAGAAACATCTACCCAATAGTAAGCTGGCAAATGATTTTCCCACTGTATCGCTCGATTCGTTAATAATTGGCTATTTTGCACAAACCAAGAACGAATTTTTCGGCCAAAATTGGCAGGATACGATTTAGGCTTAATAATTAGATTTACCCCAAAATAAGCCAATGGAAAGTTAATCACCTGAGTGTCTGGCCCAAAATCTTTCTGTAAGTTATATGGTAAAAGCCCATAAATCGGTGCAGGCATAATATCGATTTTGTTTTGCTGGAACTGAGTGATTGCATTGGATAAATCAACATAGACTGGCTGAGCACCTACACTTCTCACCAACGCCTGCTGTGGCGGATTATTGGCTAATACACCGACTCGTTGACCTCTAAGCTGTGCCACTTTCGATATTTTTTTATTTTTCATGACCATATAGGCAGTTCCTACGGGAATCATACCAACTACTTCATAGTCTTGATTAATGAGTTTTTTCTCAATTGTCGGGTGATTTAAAAGCTGCAATAAATTTCGGGCAGTCCTGTTATTAGGTATAAGGCCAATCCCAGAGCTACTTCCCATAAAATGATTGTATTGATACGTATTAAAGTTACTAGCTGCTAAACCTGCACATTTACCATCGTCAAAAGCTTGAATGGCTTGCTGCTCTTTTTGATAACTGACAACTTTGAATTTGACATTATATTGCTGAGCATATAATCGGATGTCATTTAAACGACGCGTTATATCCCCTTGGGTGCCCATAGGATCATATGTACACCATAACTGATCCTCTGCCCAACTCGCAACAGACGTTGCACTCAAAATAAGTGCTAAACAAAATTTCTTCACTTTCAACATTTTTATCTTTATCGGCAATTTATTTGCCTCTTCAGGTATTTCTATTGTTATTTAAAGTTTAGTCTAAATTTTGATTTGTACCATGAGCATTTAAACATAATAAATAGTCATTAAAGCAAATTGGGTGTTCAAGTTGAAAACCTGTTTCAAATAAGAGTTTCGCATATATTTTTTTACCTGAAACATGAGCTGAATCTAAAGTAAGCAGCGGTAAGTCTAACTGACTCTGAAACCAAAGGATGACTTCATGTAACGGTACAGGGGCATTATTGGCAACAAGATAACTCTTATGCGGTTTTTCATAATCGGCTAAAAATGCTAAAAATCTTGCCAAGTCATCAATATGAATACGATTACTATAGTGAATATTTGGATAGGTTTGTGTGTTTTCAGCCATCCGTTTTAATCGATCAACCGAAGCACCATAAATCCCTGTGGGACGTACAATCACACATTGAGCTGGAAAGTATTTCTGCCATAGCAATTCCATATTATGAAGAATATGGCCTTGAGCATCATTCGGGTGAATCTGACTATCATCATCAATCGTTTCACCAGAATTTTCACCATATACCCGCGTAGATGACACCACAATTAATCTTTTGACCGGATGTGATTTTAAGGCCTGTCGAATAGGCTCAATACTATCCACGTAAGTATGATGATAACCTTGAACTGTACTATCGTCTGGAGAAAGCAAAATATAAACTACATCTACAGGCGCAATTTCACTTAAATCGAGCGTAAAAATATCCTGTATGAGGTGTGTCCCGTAAGGATCTGTTTTTTCACTACGGCTAATTGTGGTAATTTGATGTCCTGTCTCAAATAGTTGTTTAGCAACACGCTGAGATGTTTTACCATAACCGATAAATAATATATGCATAGAGAACTCGTTGAGGGGACATGACTTCAGTCCATCAGTTACAAGGCGTTGGATCGGCTTCAGCAGCCCTACTCGAAAAACTAAATATTTTTACCACAGATGATTTACTGTTTCATCTGCCCCGTGATTATGAAGATCGCAGTACCATTATTCCTATGAATCAGTTGGTAGTTGGTCGTAGTTATTTACTTGAGGGTGAAGTCAAATCTGTTGATTTCCCTCCAGGTAAACGTAAATCTATGGCTGCATTAATACAAGATGAATTTGGTAAGGTGACTTTACGTTTTTATCATATTTATAAAAACTTAACCGATAAAATAAAACCTGGTAACCGTTTACGTATTTTTGGTGAAGTTCGCGTAGGTGCAAGGGGACTTGAGCTTTATCATCCAGAAATTCAGCTCATTAATGAACACACACCTCTGCCAAAAACGCAGCTCACAGCAATTTATCCGAGTACTGATGGATTAACACAACCTAAATTACGCGAATATGTTAAACAGGCGTTGAAGCATCATAGTGATGCCTTACCTGAGTTGCTCCCTAAACAATATACAAATGGATATGCACTCAAAGAAGCATTACATTACATTCATGGGCCACCTGTCGATGCCAATATGCTTCAGTTGGCCGAAGGATCTCACCCTGCACAGCAGCGTCTTATTTTTGAAGAACTGGTCGCACACCAAATTAGCCTTCTCACACGACGTGCTTATATTCGCCAAATTGCCTCACCCGCTTTCCCAAGTAGTAAGGTACTAGCAAAAAAACTGTTAGAAGCTTTACCATTTCAAATGACCAATGCACAAAAGCGTGTATCCAAAGAAATTTTAAGCGACTTAAAACAACACCAACCTATGCTACGTTTAGTACAAGGTGACGTGGGTGCAGGGAAAACTTTAGTTGCAGCAGTTGCAGCATGCCATGCATTAGAAGCCGATTGGCAAGTTGCATTAATGGCACCTACCGAAATTTTGGCAGAGCAGCATTATTTAAACTTTAAACGTTGGTTTGAACCTTTAGGCATTACGGTCGCTTGGTTATCAGGCAAACAAAAAGGTAAAGCGCGAGCACAAGCTGAACAACAAATTAAAGAAGGTCATGCCGAACTGATTGTAGGTACTCATGCCTTATTTCAAGATAACGTTGGGTTTGCAAAGTTAGGTCTTGTGATTATTGATGAGCAACATCGCTTTGGGGTAGACCAACGGTTAGCTCTACGCAATAAAGGTGCTGAACAACTCACTCCACATCAATTGGTCATGACTGCAACGCCAATTCCAAGAACATTAGCAATGAGTGCTTATGGCGATTTAGACACATCCATTATTGATGAATTACCACCAGGTCGTACACCAATTCAGACAGTTACGATTCCGCTAGACCGTCGTGAAGAAGTGCTAAATCGAATTGCTACAAATTGTCGAGAAGGTAAACAAGCTTACTGGGTATGTACTCTGGTTGAACAGTCCGAAACTTTAGATGCTCAAGCCGCGGAAGCCACCTATCAAGAAATGAAAGAGCGCTTTCCTGAACTTAATATCGGTTTGGTTCATGGCAAAATGAAAGCTGATGAAAAGCAATCTGTCATGCAAGCATTTAAAAATAACGAACTACAGCTCTTAATTGCGACAACGGTCATTGAAGTCGGTGTAGATGTACCTAACGCTTCAATTATGGTCATTGAAAATGCTGAACGTCTAGGCCTTTCACAACTACACCAATTACGTGGTCGTGTCGGACGAGGTGCAAAGGCTAGTTTTTGTGTTCTTCTTTATAAACCACCACTTTCACAAAATGGGCAAGAAAGACTGTCAATTTTAAGAGAAAGTAACGACGGCTTTGTGATTGCAGAAAAAGACCTTGAACTAAGAGGTCCGGGTGAATTATTAGGAACAAAACAAACAGGTGACATGGGGTTTAGAGTCGCACGCTTAGAACGAGATGATCATTTACTGAGTCAAGCGCATTATGTTGCACAACAGGTTCTAAAAGACTATCCACAACAAGCTGATGCCCTCTTGAAACGCTGGCTACCTGAAGCACCCCGATACGCTTATGTTTAAGTTGTTCAATCCTCAATATCTTTTTCAGTTATTGTCCCCTTGCCTGTTATGTGAAATAGGAACGCGGGGTAAGCACTCGCTTTGTAAAGAATGTTGGGAACAACTACCATGGCTTAAGCAGGCAGTTCAGCGTAATGATCTATCTGTTCTTGTGGCCTGTCATTATGCCTATCCAATGAACCGCATAATTCAGCAGTTTAAATATGAACAGAAATTACATTACCAAACCCTACTTGCTGAAATTTTACAGCAATTAAAATTTCCTAAGGTACAAGCCATAGTACCTATGCCTATTTCTAAAGAGCGTTTAACGGAGCGAGGTTTTAATCAATCATTATTACTTGCCAAGCTTCTAAGTAAACAATTAAGAATACCCGTTTGGCAGCCTGTCCAACGCCTCAATGAGCGTTCACAAAAAGGATTATCTCGACTCGAAAGATTTGAAAATATTGAACAGCAATTTGTTGCGATAACTCAAGAAAAACGGCGCTACCGTCGTGTGCTGATTATTGATGATGTAATCACAACGGGAAGTTCAATTTCTGCTTTAAGTCTAGTGCTAAAACAGCTAGGGTGCACATCTATTTATGCAAGCTGCCTAGCTGCTGCCTCATCTACATCATATTAAAATTATTAAATTGCAGATAAGTTTTGCTCACACCATGGAATTACTATTTCTTTGGTTAATGGCGCAAGTTTAGTTTCGGAATCATTAAATTTTATCCACTTCATTTCAGCAATCTCAGCTGCAATTTGTGGGGATTGTTTTAATCGAACCAAATATAAATGACTAATCAGCGTATGATCTGGTTCATTAGCAGCCGCTGTCTCAAAACGCCCTATAAACTGTTCTATTACGCAAGAGCTGCCAACTTCTTCCAAAATTTCACGTTGTATGGCTGTTTCCGGAGCCTCATTCGGCTCCAGCTTACCGCCTACTTGCATAAAAGCTTGTGTATCACGCTTTCTAACCAGTAATAATTCATTGTGCTCATTTAAGATCACCGCAGCGGCGACCGTAATTATTTTCACCTATCTAACCTCGTTTATGGTTGAACATCTGCATTAGCCCATTTTGGAGCTGGTGGTTGATATTGTTCAAATTGTTGAAGAATATCCTCAATTTTATCCGAAGCGATCAATTTATCAGCGAATCGCGCTTGGCTAAAACCTTTATCTACAGTTCCTTGAACCATTTTAAGCAAATCTTCATAAAAGCCCGCTACATTTAGAAAAGCACACGGCTTTTGATGAATACCTAATTGTGCCCATGTCCATTGTTCAAAGATTTCTTCCAATGTACCTGCCCCACCTGGTAACGCAATAAAACCGTCCGACAGATCTGCCATTTTGGTCTTACGCTCATGCATATTCTCGACGACATATAACTTTGTCAGTCCGGGATGAGCTAACTCGCGATCGACTAAAGCACGAGGAATGACGCCAATGACCTGCCCACCGGCTTGCAAAGCACTATCAGCGACAACGCCCATTAAACCTGAACGACCACCGCCATAAACGAGAGTTTTACCTTGCTTGGCAATAGTTTGACCGGTTAATTGAGCAATTTGTTGAAAGATTGGGTCTGACCCTAAAGATGAACCACAGAAAATGCAAATTGAATTCATAGTATAAAAACCGTTTTATTGAACTGTCATGCTGACAAACTAGACTATCGACAGAGTTTTTTTTTGCAAAATAGTGTATTGGCAAGTGTTTTTCGGCAAATCCTTGTCTAAAATACACCCATCAATTTCCATCAGACTGCGTGAGGAAAAAAGACACATGCTTGAAGCCTTTTATGCCACAGAACGCGGAAGTCTGGAAGATGCCACCATCAACGGTGGATTTGATCTACATCCCGAATTAGTATGGCTTGATCTAATTGCACCCTCTCAAGAAGAACAACAATGGGTCTTAGATGCCTACGATCAGAACTTACCTACACTAAAGTCCCTAGAAGACATTTCTTCTTCTGCACGATTCTACCGCGATGATGACGGTATTTTGCATATCAGTACCTATTTTTTAACGAAAAATAAAAATTATCAGGTTGATGGAGATGCTGAAGAGTCATCACATATGCTTGCCATGGTACAAACCGTAGCATTCATTTTACATAAAGATCGCTTATTTACGTTACGCGGTGAAAAGCTCGTCGCGTTTCGTGCATTTCGTGCCCGAGCTCGCCGTAACGACTATGAAATGGATTATAAAGATCCAACTTGGATTTTATTAGGACTGCTTGAAGCAAAGCTAGATGAGCTTGCGGATATCTTAGAAGATATCCACAAGGATCTAGAAAAATACTCTACTGAGGTGCTTAACAACCATCAACGTGAGAAAATTTTAGACCTTGATGACATGATTACCCGCTTGGCTCAACAAGAAGACATGCTTGGAAAAGCTCAACTGTGTTTAATTGATTTACGACGTGTCTTAACGTTTTTATCTCGTCCACGCGCCTTAGGTAGTCACATCTACGATGCTGATATCCGAGAGCTCAGTGAAGATGTCCGCTCACTTGTAGAACATGATGCGTTCTTATTCCAAAAAGTACGATTCTTGCTTGATACAACGTCTGGGTTCATTAACACCGAACAAAACGATACGATTCGTCGATTCTCGATTTTACCAAGTATGTTAGCACCACCAATGCTGATCGCGAGTATCTATGGCATGAACACTGAAGTATTGCCTTTTGCTCATGGTAAAAGTAGTTTTATCGCAGTGCTATTAATTATTGTCGGCTTTTTTATTGGCCCTATCATTTACTTCCGCTGGAAGAAATGGATTTAAAATCTGCACTTACCCCCTATTAATTTTTATAAAAAAAGCACCTAAATTTAGGTGCTTTTTTATTTTTGCATGACTAGACCAAATGTAGGTCTTCTTGCAAATGGCAAGCTTGAATAATTTTCAGCATCTTCTCTGGAACATTTTTAAAATGTAAGCCAGCCTTCTGCGGAGTCTGACGTAGCCATTGGACTAACACCGCCAATGCCAACGTATTACCATGCTCAAGCTGTTTTAGATCGACTATTAAAGGAAAGCTTGTTTGCTTCTTAATAATTGCCAATCCAGCTTGGTATTGTTGCTCAGCATTTTCAAAATCGATTTTGCCTGAAACAACTAACTCTTGGTTAAGATACTGAACCACTCTTCACCTACTTATTTTTGTTTGTTCTGATTAACAGCAGCATCTGCATCAGGTTGGAATGTCGCAATTGCTTTATTCAAATCGCCGCCATTACGCTTCACAGTTGCAGCAAACTGGTTGCGGAACTGTAACCCTAAATCAATACCAGAAACATTGATGTTACGGATTTTCCACTGTGAGCCTTTGTCAGCCAACTGGAACGACACAGGAATTTTATCGCCATTATGGTTAAAGTCTAAAGTCACAACTGGGTTTTTACCTGCTGTCGCTTTATAAGGACGCATGGTGTAAGTTTGGTTTGTGTATTTAGCAAATGCACTACCGTAATTCTCAATTAAAGTATTACGGAAGTTTGTTTCAAACTGAGCACGTTGTGCAGCAGTACTATACTGATTTGTTGCATAAGTACCCATCACAATACGAGTAAACGCTTGTGAATCAACATAAGGGTCTAAGTTTTGACGTATGATTGATTTAACCAAAGCAGGGTTGTTTTGCAACTTGGCATGGTCTGTTTTCAAACGAGCAATCAAACCATCAGCAACACGCTTAATAAAATCAGGTGGTGCTTCTGAAGGTGCAGCAAAAGCTGTACCAGCAATCATAGTAGACAAAATACTTGCTGTCAGGGTTTGTTTAAACAACTTATTCACCTGGAACCACTCCTTCAAATAATCTCTTACTCAACAAATGACGGCTGTGCGCTGCTGTCAGTACTTGCAGGAGCTTTTTCTTCTGCTGAGGATGATGAACCAGCGGCAACTTTACCTGCGCCACCACCAGTAATAAATTTACTAATTAAATCTTCTAAATCCATCGTTCCTTGGGTGTTAGAAATCGTATCACCACGTTTAAGGTAGTTAAGACCACCACCTGGTACGATTTTTAAATATTTCTCACCCAATAAACCATTGGTTGCAACCATTATATAAGCATCTTCATCAATACTGGTGATGGATGACATGTTACTGATCAGTTGCTGTTCCATTGTTTTTTGTTGCGCTGGTGTCGCTTGCGTATAATCAGAACTATAACGCAATTCGTCTAAAGCATTTTTTTGAACTTCTTTTAATTGCTGAGCATTAAAACTTGTCAGTTTTCCATCAAGGTCAAAAGTCACGGTAGCTAAACGTGTAACCGGATCAAGCGTAATTGAATCAACACGACCAATTGTTACACCGCTCATCGTTACTTTAGCACGAGGCTTAAGCCCGTTAACGTTGTCAAACTGAGCTTTCATTGTATAGCCATCGCTCAAGTTTGTACCAACCAAACCACTAACTTTCATCGCTAAAAAAAACAAAGCAATACCGAAGATAATGACAAAAATACCTACGGCCAGCTCACTAGTACGTGATTTCATTAAATCCCTCCGAACATGACCGCAGTCAACACGAAATCAAAACCTAAAACACATAATGAAGAATATACAACCGTACGGGTCATCGCTGTCGCAATGCCTTCAGGTGTTGGATCACACGCATACCCTTGGAAAACTGCAATCCATGTACAAAGTAAAGCAAATACAATGCTCTTAATGATGCCATTTACAACATCATGGCCAAATTGAACATTATTTTGCATACCACTCCAGAAGGAGCCTTCATCAACGCCAAGAAAATCAACGCCAACCATTTTGCCGCCAACAATACCAATCGCAGCAAAGATAACGGTTAACATTGGCAAACTGACTATGCCAGCCCAAAGACGTGGTGATACGATTTGCTTTAAAGGATCAACACCAATCATTTCCATACTGGCAAGCTGCTCACTTTGTTTCATTGAACCAATTTCAGCAGTTAATGCAGAACCTGCGCGCCCAGCGAATAGTAAAGCAGCAACAACTGGTGCAAGCTCACGTAGCAAAGTTAAAGACACCATAGTGCCTAGCATTGATTCACTACCCACATTGACCAATATTGAGTAGCCTTGCAGTCCGAGTACCAGACCAATAAATAAACCTGATACCGTAATAATAAGTAAAGACATTACCCCTACACGATGCATTTGATAGACGAAACGCCCAAAACCACCCGATGAAGGTAATGAAAAAATAATCTGTAAGAGCATCAGTGCCGCAACACCAATCCCTCGAATCCGCTCAATAACGAGTCTACCTAACCAGGCAATCGTATTCATGGACGAACCTCGTTATCTAAATAAGCTTGGTGGCTAAACTGGTACTCAACCGGACCTTCTGCCGAACCGGTTAAGAACTGTTTTACAAAAGGAGAAGCATATTTTTGCAATTCTTCCGGCGTTCCTTCCCCTTGAATCTTTCCTTCCGCTACGACATAAATGTAATCGGCAATAGATAAGGTTTCGGAAACATCATGCGAAACAATAATGGTGGTTAAATCCAAAGCTTCACGTAACGAACGAATTAGACGAGTTAAAACACCTTTTACAATCGGGTCTTGCCCAGCAAATGGTTCGTCATACATGATTAAATCTGGATCAAGCGCGATTGCACGAGCCAAAGCAACACGTCGATTCATACCGCCTGATAACTCTGTAGGCATGAGCTGTTCTGTTCCACGCAGGCCAACAGACTCAAGCTTTAAAGCAACCAGTTCAGCAATCAAATTTTCAGAAAGCTTGGTATGTGCACGGATTGGAAAAGCGACATTTTCATAAACCGACATATCGGTAAATAAAGCGCCACTTTGGAAGAGCATTCCCATACGCGCACGAGCGGCAAACAATTCCTGACGTGACATTTGAGCAATATCTTTGCCATCAAGCAAAACTTCACCCTGATCAGGAACAAGTTGTCCACCAATCAAACGTAATAAAGTCGTTTTACCTGTACCAGATGGTCCCATAATGGCCGTAATCTGACCGCGACGTATATTTAAACTAATATTGTCATAAATGACGCGTTCCCCTCGATTAAAACTCAAATTTTTCACTTCAATAAGTGACTGAGTCGAGAGAGGAGTTTTATTATTCATAATGGCAATCATTCCTGCACTTTTATGCCCGCATACTATAACACTGAATTTTGGGAATCTTGTTGTAATTTTGACAAAAGCAAAGACAACTAAACGTATAAATATAGGTTAGTTTTTGAAGGGAATTTACTGATTGAGCACTTGGAACTGATCTACAAAATGGCCTGTTAACAAAGCATAGGCAAAGTAAATCCCATTGCACAAAGCAAGTACAATAAAAAGATATGGCAACCCATGTTGAAGTAATAATTTACTCAACCATGTCAAAGATGCCCTTTTTCGATTACTTTTACGCATTATTACAATTAAACTTGAACTGCTTCACACTTTATTATTTTATAGCAAAACTGAAAAATAAAAAAGGCCAGTTTGTTAACTGGCCTTTTTTTAAATCTTTTTAAAGATTAACGGTCGAATTTACGACGTGGTTTGTCATCAAAACTACGACGTGGACGATCTTCACCACCGAAGCTACGCTTTGGACGATCTTCACCACCAAACGATGGACGTTCACCACGAGGTTTATCATCAAAGCTACGACGTGGCTTATCATTAAAACCACCTTCGCGACGTGGACGATCTGAGTTGAACTCACGACGTGGACGATCTTCGCCACCAAATGACGGACGCTCACCACGTGGCTTGTCATCAAAACTACGGCGTGGACGATCTTCACCACCGAAGCTACGTTTTGGACGATCACCAAAACCGCTTTCACGACGTGGTTTATAGTCTACACGGTTACCACGGTTGTCATCATTCAAGTCAAAACGCGGTTTATCATTGAAACCACCTTCACGACGTGGGCGATCAGAGTTGAACTCGCGACGTGGACGGTCTTCAAAACCACCTTCACGGCGTGGACGATCTGAATTGAACTCACGACGCGGACGATCTTCGCCACCAAATGGACGATCACCACGTGGCTTGTCATCAAAGCTACGACGTGGACGGTCATCACGACCACCTTCACGACGTTTGAAGTTGCTTTCGCCTTCAAAACGACGACCACCGCCAAAACCGCCACCACGACGACCATCACGGCCACCGCCATTGCCGCCACGACCACGACCACCACCATCACGACCTGAACGAGCAGGAGGTGGAGATGGCTCTAAGCCTTCAATTTCAGAAACGCTTAAACGAGCTTCTAAGTATTCTTCAAGTGCACGAATCTTACCGCGTTCACGATAAGTCGCTAAAGTAATCGCTTGACCTGTACGACCAGCACGACCTGTACGACCAATACGGTGTACGTAGTCTTCGTGCTTCATCGGAAGACCAAAGTTAATTACGTGAGAAATAGTTGGTACGTCAAGACCACGAGCAGCAACGTCAGTTGCAACTAATATCTTCGCACGACCTTCACGGATACTACGTAAACGACGGTTACGCACTGTTTGTGGCATCGCACCGTGAAGTGCAACAACTGAATGACCTGCTTCTGCAAGTTCTTCAGCCAACATATCAGTGTCTTCTTGAGTGCTTGCAAAAACCACAGCTTGATCTAAGTTTTCATCACTTAACCAATGAGTAAGTAATTTTTTCTTATGCTCAAAGCCATCAGTCCAATGCAATGTTTGCGTAATATCTGTATTGGTTGAATGACCAGTTTCAATTGCGATACGCATTGGATCTTTCATCATGCATGCTGCAAGACGAATAATACGATCAGCAAATGTTGCAGAGAACATTAATGTTTGTTTACGGTTAGCCGCTAATTCGCTAATTGCTTCTAAGTCTTCAGAGAAGCCTAGGTCAAGCATACGGTCCGCTTCATCAACAATTAAAGCATCTACTTGGTCTAATTTAATTTGACGACGGTTTACCAAGTCAAGTAAACGACCCGGTGTTGCAACAACAACTTGCGCGCCTTTTAACTGTTGAATTTGTTTAGCAAATGGCATACCACCCATAATTGCAGCAATACGAACACCTTTCATGTGACGTACAAATGCAATTGCATCTTGGCTTACTTGTTGTGCTAATTCACGAGTAGGAGAAATAACCAAAATATTTGGTTGAGTTACTGCTTTCATGCGTTCTTTGAACGGAACGAAAGTTTCTTGACTAGCCAAGTTATTTAATGTCGGCAATAAGAAAGCTGCAGTTTTACCAGAACCAGTCTGGCTAGAAACTAAAAGGTCTTTACCTTCTAAAGCTGCAGGAATAGATTGTTCTTGCACAGGAGTCGGGGTAGTAAAACCTAAACCTTCAAGCGCTTGTTGTAAGGTTTCATGCAAAGAAAATTCGGCAAAAGTTTTGCTCATAGAGAGTTTCACCCTAATGGGTGCTCCATTTTTAATAAGTACAAAATAGACATCGGCACAAAGCGGCAAAGCAAAATTAGCTGAACCTTATTATTCAGCGGCAATCCGAGTAACGACGATGTGGATTAAACGCACGCTTGATTACGGCCGAACCTGAAGAATCGCTGAGCGATCGGGGCGCAAGAAATGGTCCTCTCTATGGACAGCGTGCGCTTACAATGAATAGAACAGAATGTTCAGGTAATGAACGGAAATTTAAGTGCGTGGGCGGATTATAGCAGAAAGAATTTAAAAGTCATGTGTTTTAATCAACTTTCTCGTTATTTCTATTATTATTTGTATTTTACCGATCATTAAAAAGTTAAAACCCTCTATAAAAAGAGGGTCTTAACAGAAAAACCATTTCTAAATTATTTTGCAGCTTTGTCCCAAGCAGGAACAACAGTTTGCATTAATGGCTTTAACATTTTAAGTGAACATGCGATCACTTGACCATTTTCAAGTGAATCATTGCCACCACGAGCATCAACAACTACACCGCCCGCTTCTTTAATAATAAGCTCACCAGCAGCGATGTCCCATGGTTTTAAACCAAGTTCAAAGAAACCATCGAAACGACCAGCAGCAACATAAGCCAAGTCTAGAGCAGCTGAACCACCACGACGGATTTGAGCACCCGCTTGAGTCACTGCTAATAATGATGCGAAATGTTGTTCTGCATAAGATACGATCTCACCAGCACGTTTAGCGCGGTAAGGATGGCCTACTGCCAAGAATGTATTTTCTAAGCTATCTTTTACATTTACACGAATACGGCGTTGATTCATAACCGCACCGCGACCGCGACTTGCAGAGAACAATTCGTCACGCACTGGGTCGTAAATTACGCCGTGCTGAGTAACGCCTTTATGTTGAACTGCAATAGAAATACAGAAATGAGGGAAACCATTAATAAAGTTTTGCGTGCCATCAAGCGGGTCAATGACCCAGCACCAGTCTGCATCGTGGCCTTTGCCTTCTTGCATACCAAACTCTTCACCTAAGAAGCTATGGTTTTTATAACTTTTACGTAATGTATCAATCGTTAATTGTTCCAAATAACGATCTACACGTGTTACCGGGCCATCAATGCCTTTCTCTTCAACTTGCAAATCGAGTTTATGACGATTTTGATGCGCTTTTAAAAGCTCTTGACCAACTGTTTGAGCCGCACGCGCAGCCATAACCACCATAGGTTCCATTGAACACCCACTACAATACAAATTTGAAGATTTTGACAAAGAATAATGCATAAAAGCGCATACATTTTAGCAAATGAATGCGCTTTATGGGAAAAAATGTTTCAAATTTTTTGTGAAAGGCTTAAACGACCTGATTTTGCTTAAGCCAAGCTCTCTCAATTGAGTTCAAAATACCTTTCGTATCTAGACCACAATCTTGCAGCATTTGATTATGTGAAGCCTGATGCAAGAAAGAGTCTGGCAAACCTAAGTTAATGATAGGTTTAACAATTTGTTCTTGTGCCATAAACTCATTCACTGCACTGCCTGCACCACCCATAATCGCATGCTCTTCAACTGTTACGAATAAATGAGTATGCTCAGCCAAGTCTCGAATGATTTGTTCATCAAGCGGTTTTACAAAGCGCATGTTTACCACACGCACACCAACATCATGTTTTTGTGCAAGTTGCTCACCAGCTTCTATAGCAACCATGACACGGCTACCAAACGCTAGAATTGTAATTTGCTCATCATTGTTTGCATTAATTTCTGCAACAATTTCAGCTTTACCTAATTCAAGAACCGTCATTTCTTTTTGAATTTCGACACCAACACCAGCACCACGTGGATAACGTACAGCGGCTGGGCCATTGTAGACATAAGCAGTATGAAGCATTTGACGACATTCATTTTCGTCTTTTGGCGCCATGATCACCATATTCGGGACAGTACGCATATAAGCATAGTCATAAGCACCAGCATGAGTTGGGCCGTCTTCACCCACTAAACCTGCACGGTCGATTCCGAAAGTTACATCAAGATTTTGTAAAGCAACATCATGAATAAGCTGATCGTAACCGCGCTGTAAGAATGTTGAATAAATTGCAACAACAGGTTTGAGCCCTTCGCAAGCCATACCAGCCGCAAGTGTTACAGCATGCTGCTCTGCAATGGCAACATCAAAGAAACGCTGTGGAAATTGCTTGGCAAATTTAACCATGCCTGAGCCTTCACACATCGCAGGTGTGATCGCAAGCAGACGTTCATCTTGAGCAGCTTCATCACACAACCACTCACCAAATACATCGGAATACTTTGGTGGAGTTTTGCCACCTGAGGTAGCATTTATTTTACCAATCGCATGGTAAGTGATCGGGTCTGCTTCAGCAGGAGCAAATCCTTTTCCTTTCTTGGTATAAACGTGTACTAAACGCGGTCCTTTACGTTTTTTGAGCGCGTTAAAAACTTGAGCTAATTGAGTAACATCATGCCCATCAAATGGACCAAAATAGTCAAAACCAATTGCTTTAAATAAATTATCTGCTGCATCGGTTGCTGATTGGTGTAAGCGAGAGTTATAAGTCCATTTTGGGTGTGGCTGAATGTAAGCCTCACCATGTTCATCTACATTGACTAAATGACCCTTTTCCCAAATTGCAGCTAAATGCTTAGCGAAGCCACCGGTACTGCAAGAAATTGACATGTCATTGTCATTAAGGACAACAATCAAGTCAGCATCATGTGCAACAGCATCATTCATCGCTTCAAAAGCCATGCCCGCAGTCATTGCCCCATCACCCACAATACACACCACTTCACATGGGTCATTTTGATAGCGACGTGCAAGTGACATGCCCAAGCCGGCAGAAATAGCTGTCGATGAGTGCCCCACTCCGAAAGTATCAAAAACTGATTCTTCTCTGGCAGGGAAAGCTGCTAAACCATTTTTTGAACGGATAGTGGTAATTTGTTCACGACGTCCAGTCAGGATTTTATGTGGGTATGCTTGATGTCCCACATCCCAAACTAAACGGTCATTTGGTGTATTAAAGCAATAATGCAGCGCAACCGTCAGCTCAACCACGCCGAGGTTAGCACCGAAATGGCCACCACTCTGGCCTGCTGCATATAAAATATATTGACGCAACTCATCAGCCACTTGAACCAGTTGGCTATGCTCGAGCTGACGTAATTGTTGAGGATGATCAATTGCATCTAACAATGGCGTAACAGGGCGTTGAGTTGGAATTTCGGTATACAACATATGTGGCAAAGCCTTTATAAGCCTGGCAAATCCTAAGCTGGGTCAAAATGGGTCGATCATACAATCGAATGAAGTCACCTTCAATCAGCCACATTTGCGAACGAGATCATGCAAAGCAGTCTCTCATACATTATGGGTATGGTTGGCAGATTATCCTGAATAATCTGACTATTTATCAACTATTATCGTCTTCTTTATACAAAAAAGAAAACCTTAGTGTGCAAAATGATTATGACAATTCGACCAATCTCCCAGCATTACGCTATACTTTAAACCGTTTTCGGTTAAAAGATGAGTTAATCTGTGCCTATAGAGTTCATTGCAACATCAAAACTCCCGACCGCTTTTGGTGAATTCAATATTTCTGTGTTTCAAGATCCCGCAACAGGTGAAGAACATGTGGCACTTTCTAAAGGGTTAGAAAATCCGCCAACAGGCCCTGTTTTAGTCCGTGTACATTCTGAATGCTTAACAGGTGATGCTTTTGCGTCATTGAAATGTGATTGTGGTCCACAATTGCAAGCGACTCAAAAACTCATCAATGAAGCAGGACAAGGCGTAATTTTATATTTACGCCAAGAAGGTCGTGGAATTGGTTTAACCAATAAAATTCGTGCTTATGCCCTACAAGATCAGGGACACGATACAGTAGATGCCAATTTACTACTGAATTTACCTGCCGATGCACGTCGTTACGATATGTGTAGCATTATGCTCGACCACTTAAAAGTAAAAGAAGTGAAGTTAATTACCAATAATCCTTTGAAAATTCAGGCACTCAAAGATCAAGGTATTAACGTTGTAGACCGTGTACCGTTAACCGTAGGTCGTAATCCTTTTAATGAACAATATTTAAAAACCAAACGTGAAAGAATGGATCACCTTTATCAAAAAGATGATTTTTGATTTCAAGTCTATAGTTTAAAAACAATGTTTAAGGGATTTTTTCAAGATTTAGAAAAAATCCCTTACTTTTTTTATGGTTTTATGTTTTGATGTATTTAATTTATATCAATCATCTTTGAGGGTCATTATGCAACATCCGACTTCCACAGATATTCAACGTGTCCGCGAATTTCTCCTCGATTTACAAGCTCGTATTTGCGCTGGTTTAGAACAACAAGAAAAAGCTGGCGGTGGTAAGGCAGAATTTATTATTGATGATTGGGAACGCCCAGAAGGTGGCGGCGGTCGTTCACGTGTGCTGCAAAATGGTACAGTGATCGAAAAAGGCGGCGTGATGTTTTCTCACATCAACATTAGCAAACTTCCTGCTTCTGCAACAGAACGTCACCCTCAAATTGCAGGTGCTAAAGCTCAAGCACTTGGTGTTTCTTTAGTTATTCATCCTAAAAACCCAAATATTCCAACCTCTCACGCAAATGTCCGTTTATTCGTTGCAGAACGTGAAGGACAAGATCCGATTTGGTGGTTTGGTGGTGGTTTTGACTTAACGCCATTTTATCCAGATGACCAAGATGTTTTAAATTGGCATCAAGCTGCTTATGACCTATGTAAACCTTTTGGCGACAATGTTTACAACGAACACAAGCAATGGTGTGATGACTACTTTTATTTAAAGCATCGCGACGAACAGCGCGGTGTCGGTGGTTTATTTTTTGATGACTTAAATTGCTGGGATTTCGAAACTTGCTTTAAATATATTCAAGCTGTAGGCAACGGTTATTTAAATGCCATTTTGCCAATTTTCGAAAAACACCGTGAACAGCCGTATACCGAAGCTCAACGAGAATTTCAGCTTTATCGCCGCGGTAGATATGTTGAATATAACTTGGTTTATGACCGTGGTACGTTGTTTGGATTACAAACAGGTGGCCGTATTGAGTCTATTTTAGTGAGCTTGCCTAACTTAGCTGCATGGTCATATCGTCCTGAGTGGGATGAAGACTCACCAGAGAAGCGTTTAACTGACTATTACTTAAAACCGCGTGATTGGTTAGGTCTAAAAGAAAAAGTCGCTTAATTTTTTTGTTTTGGGGATTCTTTGGCTTCCACCCTAAAGAATCTCCTTTTTTATTTTTCAAGGTTTCTGACACCCTCCTAATATTTTTTCTTGTGCCAATTTGACTTATAGTGAGGCCTGCTGAATATTCAGTATAGGCTTTATCTGCTTCACGCCATTTTAAAATTTTGGATACAAGAATGACCAAACAGTTTGCAGTAATTGGCAACCCGATCGAACAATCACGCTCTCCTGAATTGCATCATGCTTTCGCTAAAAAAACAGGTGTTGATCTAGACTATCAAAAACGACTGGCCCCTCTCGATGGCTTTGAATCAAGCATGCGCGGCTTCTTTGCAGAAGGCGGAAGTGGTATGAACGTTACCGTTCCGTTTAAAGAGCAAGCTTTTGCTTTATGTGATGTGTTAACCGAGCGCGCCCAAATTGCTAAAGCTGTAAATACGTTATGGATAGAAAATGGCAAATTGCATGGTGACAATACTGACGGTCAAGGCTTAGTTGCCGCAATTCAAGCATTAGAATGGAACCTTGATAATACAACTATTTTAATTTTAGGGGCTGGTGGTGCAACTCGTGGTGTTATTTATCCGCTTGTACAAGCTGGCGCTAAAAAAATCGTTATTGCAAATCGAACTCTGACTCGTGCAGAGCAACTCGTAGATGACTTAAAAACAGCAGTTCCGCAAGCTCAATTACAAGCTATTTCTCTAAATGACTTAGAAGGGAATTTTGATATTGTAGTTAATGCGACTTCTGCAAGCCTTTCAGGCGATGCTTTACAATTACCTGAAAAATTACAATTCAAACATGCTTACGAAATGGCTTACGGCAAACCTTCTAATTTCCTAGATCAAGCGAAACAACGCAATGTGCCTTATGCAGAAGGTTTTGGCATGTTAGTAGGCCAAGCGATTGAAGCTTTTTATATCTGGAATGGTGTAAGGCCAGACTTAAAAGATTTCTTATAAACAAAAAAAAACCTACATCAAGTAGGTTCTTTTTTTATCTCATTTACTATTTTTTAGCAGCGACCATTTGCTTATAAACATCTCGGAAAATTTCATAATCAATAAATTCATTATGTTCAGGTTTTAACTTCTGAATTGTTTTTTCCGTAAGCTGTTGTTTACGAGCGGCCACATAAACGTTTCCTAAAATATCAGCGGTTTCTGATAACAAATGTTTTTCTTCAGCAGAAACACCGTTTTGTTTTTCAAACTCTAACTGATACTGTTTTGAGAAAAGTTGGGCTGGTTGCTTATATTGCTTCTGTAATTTCTGCCAAGCTTCACGCCCTGCTTTACCTTGCATGGTCTCTATTACAATATGATCTACAGCACGACCTAACTCATGGTCAAACTGCTCATCTTGCTCAAGATGATGCTTTTTCTGTAAAGCTGTAATGCGCTCTAAGGCCTTTCCTTGAGGATTATAGGTATCTTCTTCTGAGAACCAGTAAGCATAAACCTCAGCAATTTCTTGTAGCTGTTGAACAGAGTAATACTTAATATATGACGGTTTTTCAGCAGTCAATTTGGCAATAAATACTGCTTTATAAGTTTTGTCATAGGCATGCGTTGCGTCATAGGTTTTATCTGCAAGTACAGCCAGATTTGCATCTAGATCTTGTACGTCACTATGCGTGCCCACTGGATGCTCTAACACATCACCTTGACCGAGTTTGTCACCAAAACCTTTAATAAAGTTTTCTAGCATAGAACCTTTACTTGCTTCAGCTACAGATTTGGCTTGTTTAAGCTGCTGTTGATCAATTGAGGTCGCTTTACCGTAGTTTAAAATTTGCATATCAGCTTTAATATTGAAGCTATGTTTAAACTCGGCTGGCGTATAAGCAACATCATAAGCCATGTTCACTGCACGGCCTTTGTCATCTAAAGCCACATCAATCGTGATTGGATTTCTTTGCTTCGGTAAAGCTTGCTCAATCTCAGCTTTATGTTTTAACCATAAAGCTTTGAAAGCTTCATCATTGATAAACTGGTTTTGGTTATAAGCTTCAAACGTTTGTTTTAAAGCGTCTCGGCGAGACTTAGTTTGAACTTTTTCAGCACTTGCAGCGCTCTGGTCTAGCACATCAATGCCATAAACTTGGCAATAATTAATATCACCTAAAGCAACAGGTTTCTTCAGTGTTTTTAATTCAATACATTGATCTTCAGTGAGAGTTACAACCTCTTCAGCTTGTGCATCTTGTACACCATCTGCAGCAGCTTCTTCACTGGCATCTTCGTCTTCAGAAGCCGATGTATCTGCAGCTTCAGGAGCTTGCGCCGGCGCACTTAAATTATCTTCACCTTCATCATCTGATGAAAGAGCGCCATCAAAGTGTGCGTTGATTAAACTATATAGTTCCTGACTTACAGCAGCAGCGTCATCGGAAGAAACTTTTTGTTCTTCCTTATTAGTTGCTCCTTTTTTTGCTTCAGAAGCAGCAAGCTCAGTTGCTACCTTTTCTGCCATCTTTTCATTATCGAAGCCTAAAACACTTTTTTGAAGGTATTTATCATTGACCTGACCATACAGCTCAACTTCTAAAAGCAACTCTTCAATCGTAGTTTTCAAACGAATTTTATCAACAGCCCCAGCCTTACGATCAGTATCTGTCAGAGATACACGTTGTAAGTTTTGCGGGTCAGCCAACCGATATGACACTGCACTAGAAGCTTTAAGATATTCAACAAACTTCTTCATATCGACATTTTTAAAGAAGTCTTTGTATTTTGAAAAATCAATGTAAGTTAAATTGTTTTGATTTTCTTTATTGACTAAATACGGCATTAAACCGAAGTAATTTACATAAAACTTATAATTTTCTAAATCAAGCACCATTGGCAATTTTGCCTGAACCAATAGCGTTGGCTTTTCATATCTGGCAGTTAGGTTAAATGAACCCATTTTTTGACGATAATGAATTGAGCCGTCATAGCTAAATTGAAGATCATTTAATAAATTAATTAATACGGCATTTACTTTGTCAGAACGTGCCGATGAGGTCAATCCCAAATCACCTTGTTCATTTGCAATAGCCGCATAGAGGGTTTGTTTCTGTGCTTTACTTAAGCCAACCTTTTGCTCACGTAGATACTGATCGACTTTCTTTTGTAATTCAGCATCAAGCTTAGGTGTATTTTCAGCTTTTGAATTTTGCTTTATTTGTGATGGATCAACCGTAATTTTAAAGTTTCCGCGATAATCATAACTTGGATATTCATACATCGCGTTAACGCTTTGAATAGCTTTTTGCTCTAAATTCGCAGATGCCAATTGCGGACGCACACTGTGTTGCGCACACGCCGTCAAGCCCAAACTAAATAAACATAAACTGAGATATTTTAAATGCATAACCTTTTTTAAAACCTTATCGCTTTATCTTTTCAGCAAAACTTGCTAAAAATAAAAAATTAGTTGTTTTTTCACATAAAAGTATAAGACCTGACTTTATCAGAAAATATAATTTACGGTGTATTTATTTTCGACAAAATTCGCTTTTCTGACATTCTTTTCGGGTGTGATTAACATTGTATTTTTATCATGCGAGTGAATAATCAAATCATCGATTGAGATAATCCCACAATGATTCAAAATTAGGATTAAAGCCATGCCAGCATATAAAGCTCCCCTACACGATATCCGCTTCTTAATGAATGAAGTACTAGATTATCCTGCTCACTATAAAACTTTATCAAATGGTGAAAGTGCAGATCCAGATACTGTAGATATGATTCTTGAAGGTGCGGCAGATTATTGTGAAAACGTACTGTCACCACTTAACCAATCTGGCGATGAAGAAGGTTGCCATTTTGACAACGGCGAAGTAAAAACGCCAAAAGGTTTTAAAGAAGCTTATGACCAGTTCGTAATGGGTGGCTGGCAAGGACTTTCTTATCCTGAAGAATTTGGTGGTCAAGGCCTGCCAATGTCTCTAAACCTGATTAAATCAGAGATGATGGGTACTGCAAACTGGTCATTTACCATGTACCCAGGTTTAAGTTCAGGTTGTATGAACACGATTTTGCAATTCGGTACAGATGAGCAAAAACAAACATATATGCCTAAACTTGTTGAAGGTACATGGAGCGGCACAATGTGCTTAACCGAACCTCAATGTGGTACAGACTTAGGCCAAGTAAAAACTAAAGCTGAACCTCAAGCAGATGGTACTTACAAACTCACAGGTACAAAAATCTTTATTTCTGCGGGTGAACACGATTTAACTGAAAACATTATTCACATCGTACTTGCTCGCCTTCCAGATGCGCCAGCAGGTACACGTGGTATTTCTTTGTTTATCGTACCTAAATTCATGCCTACAGCAGATGGCGGTGTGGGTGAACGTAATACGGTAACTTGTGGTTCAATCGAACACAAAATGGGTATTCGTGCTTCTGCAACGGCTGTACTCAACTTTGACAATGCAACAGGTTATCTAATTGGTGAAGTAAACAAAGGTTTACATGCAATGTTTACCTTTATGAACACAGCACGTATTGGTACTGCAGTTCAAGGTATTGCACATGCTGAGTTATCTTTCCAAGGTGCTCTTCCATATGCTAAAGACCGTATGTCTATGCGTGCGCTTTCTGGTAAGAAAGATCCAGATAAAGTTGCTGATGCAATCATTCACCACGCAGACGTACGCCGTATGCTTTTAACTCAAAAAGCAATCGCTGAAGGCGGTCGTGCAATGATTTACTACGCTGCGCAAATCGCTGACAAAATGACAGATGCGTTAACACGTGGTGATCAAGCTGCTTTTGAAGACTACGATGACAAACTTGGTTTCTATACACCGATCTTAAAAGGTTTCTTAACTGAACTTGGTTTAGAAGCAGCCAACCACGGTATGCAAGTTTACGGTGGTCATGGTTATATTAAAGAATGGGGTATGGAGCAAATCGCACGTGATGCACGTATTGCGACCCTATACGAAGGAACAACTGGTGTTCAAGCACTCGACTTAATTGGTCGTAAAGTGTTGTTAAGTTCAAAAGGTAAAGTAGTACGTGAATACACTGCTGAAATCTTAAAATTCTGTGCTGCTCACGCACGTAATAAATACTTACGTCGTTTTGCTTGGGACTTAACTAAGCTTTGTGCTCAGTGGAATACTTTAACAGTTCGTATCATGCTTGCTGCACGTAAAGACCGCGACATCGTGTCTTCTGCTTCTGTAGATTTCTTAATGTTCTCAGGCTATGTCATGATGGCTTACTTCTGGGCTCAACAAGCTGTGATTGCTTCTGAAAAATTAGAAGCTGGCAACGGTCAAGAAACCCCTGAGTTCTATAAAGCAAAAATTAAAGTTGCTGATTTCTACTTCGACCGTTTATTGCCACGTGCACAAGGTCATGCAGAATCGATGGTAACTACATCTCGAACACTTACTTCATTACCAGTTGAACACTTTAGCTTCGACTACTAATGATTTGTAAATACTAAAATTAAAAGAGCGCAATTTATATTGCGCTCTTTTTTATTATATTAAAATTAACTTTATTCTTTTTTAAGGATATAAGCTTTTTTAGGAACAAAATAATTTTGCTCTAGAAACTCACGATTTTTACCATAATCACTATAAAAGAGTTTTTCTAAATTTACCGATAAAATTCTTTCTGAATCAATATTAAAGTAGAAATTCACATCTGATGCTGGGCAATGAATAATTAAATTACGTTCTACATTATCTACTTTCCACGTTAAGTTAGGACACAATTGATTTACAACCGCACTTTTAGCACCATCTTTAGTACCTATACGTCCGTAATGAATTACATTCCAGTAGGCAGAACCATCGGCTAGTAAATTTAAAATATATTCGGCTTCTCCGTTCTCACAATCAGCAAAAGCATCTGTACAAGATATGCGAGTATGATAACGTCCAACATACTGTAATGATGAGGCTGACAATTTCTGTAAGTGGCCTTGTGAATTATTTGGTAGAAAAGTCCGACCAGCCGCAGCATCTAAAGTTGTTACTGCCGAATTATTTTTTATAGCGTCATTTTCATGCTTTGAAGCTGTCGTGGATACGCTGGAATGATCTTTCGATTCCGCATGGTTTATATCGCAGGCAGTTAACCCTATGCCTAGGATAATCATTAAACCTAAATGCTTTATTACAAAACCAGACTGCTTCAAAGATATATACATCATTTAAATACGACAGCAATGTTACAAGTTTATCTTTAATCCAAGAACTATTTACCTATATAAATAAGATTTAGCCCTGAAAAAGTGCATTTTAGTTGATGTTTCTTTCATTCCCTTAAATCGTTTACATATTTTAACCATTTTTAGTTTTATTAAGACTTTAACTTGGTAATTCGATCTCCATATCTTTATTAAACAAGTGAATAAATGATTCCTTGTAGTTTATATATTTGAGGAGAATTAGATGGCCAATTCTGGTTTATATCGCTCGAACCGACAAAGCATGATCGCCGGTGTAATGGGCGGTATTGCTGAACGTTTTGGTTGGAACGCAAATTTATTACGCATTATTTTCGTATTGGTTTCGGTAATGAGTGCGGCTTTCCCAGGGATTCTAGTTTATCTCGTTTTATGGTTAGTCATTCCTAAAAGACAGCCTGAACAAGTCCATGGTTATCAACAGCCTGTTCGTACTGTACGAGAAGAACAAGTACATTAAATAACTTAGTTTATTTTGGTCGCTACGGTTGCATCCCCTAATCAACCGTAGCTTTTTTTATTCTAAAATTATAGCTTCCGATTTAACTGTTGCTGTAATGCAGCAATCATATCTGCACGGCTAATCATTCCTATAAGCTTACGATCTTCAACAACAGGAATGTAGTTAAAAGACTTTTCAACAAAGTATGGTACTAAATCTTGAATAGGTTGAGTTGATAGTACAGTAACCACTCGACGACTCATGATCTGCTTTACATAATGCTGCCAAGAGTTTCTTGGATCGGCTGCGCCTTTAAACCACTCGACGACTTCATAGAGCGCTAAAGTTCCTACCAAATGGTTTTCTGCATTGACCACAGGTAAACTCATAAGATTCTGTTGTTTAAACTTATCGAGTGCCTGATGAATATCGTCATTTTCATGTAGTTTAATCACATCACGGCTCATAATATCCTGACAGATATATTGGTTCACCATACGTTCATTGGCATGTTCTTGCGCTTCTAAAATAATTTTTTCTAAGTCGTACTGGCTTATATCTAACAGTTCAGTGTGATGCCCTAATGCATACTCAATATCTTTTGGCTGAATCGATACTTTCTGAGTGGGCGTTGGATCCTTACTTCGCTCATTTAAATGTGCGGTAACAGGATAATGTCGCCCAATCAATCGATTAAAGAAAACAGCAAACCCAAGTAAAAGAAGCGAATTGAGTAAAACTGGATAAAAAATAAAATAAAAGCCTAATTTATGGATGGCTGCACCACCCAGTACAGCCGTAATTGCAACTGCACCACTTGGTGGGTGCAAAGAGTCGGTAGTCATCATTAAAAAGATGGCAAGCCCGACAGCCACACTAAAAGCCGTAGTTAAATCAGGAATCCACTGTGCACAAGCAACGCCAATAATGCCAGCTAAAGTATTGCCAACAATCACATTCCAAGGTTGAGCCAACGGACTAGTTGAAACTGCAAATAAAAGAACAGATGAGGCACCCATAGGCGCGATGTACCAAGCATTAATTCCGCCAAGAACATACCAGCTAATTAAGGAAGAAATTGCTAAACCACATAGTGCTCCAATACCGCAAAGCAATCGCTCTTTTAGTGGTAAAACCTTAAAATTCGGCTTTAAAATCTGTAACCATTCTCGCTGTATAACACTCACAGTACACCTTTGGGGATATGCCGTTATTTATAACGGGCAAAAGTATACGCCCAAAGCCGCATAAAATGCATTTAAATTATATCTTTTAATGTTCAGAGAATTTTTTGAAGTTATTCTTACTATTTTAAAACTTTAATATTCCATCAATTTTTCATTTAAGTAACGCCAGTAACGTTTTGGCAAATACTGCACATGAAGTTTTATATTCTGGCGTTCTGTAATATTTACGCTCTTGAAATAATCTTTCCAAAGTTGATCATACAAAACTTCTTGTTCATCTAGCTCAAGTTGAAAGCTTTGACTCATGCCATTTTTTAAATTACGGTCAACCTCAGAGGCTTCGAGTGAAACTTCATGTATTTCACTTAAATCATAATAAATACCAAACTTACGTTGCTCGTCATAAATGAGCCAACGCTGATCTTGATAACGCCGTTTAAAATGCGGCTGAATAAGCGGTAAAACATTAAAATCAGGACGTACTAAACTTAAAAAAAGCTCATCTTTAGTTTTCTTAAAGCGAATAAAAGCCTCCATTCTATGCTTTTCTCGCCCGATTTTTTTCGTCCACTGTGCAATTGCTAGAACACTTGGGTGCGAGTAATCTTTTTCTACAGACGAATGACTACTAAACACATAAATACAGTAATTAAATAAGTGCTGATAGGCATCTAAAGATTCAGATAAATAAGCAAAATAAAATTGTTTCAACGAAGAGGATGAAAGCTTTTTTTGTAGCGCAGACCACACACGTTCGGCATGTTGCTCGTTATTTACAACCTCAATTTTATCGGCAAATAAGCCATGCTGAGCTGCATCATTCAGACAGAGTTTGACCTGTAATTCTTTAAATTGAAATGCACGAAAAACACAGCTCAGCAGCCCAACCATTGAACCATCAAAATAGTAAGCCACTTCCTCATTAAACATGGCTAAAACCCAAGGCTTAATTGTGGCGAGAGTTGCTGCACATATTTCGAAGAACCCTGCGTTAAAATCTGCTGTCGAATAAAACTTGAAGAAAGTTCTTTTTGGAATTTTGGACTGTCTTCACAGCGAATAAAGAATTTTGCACGCTGGTAGGCCACGCCTAATTTTTTAAGTAAATCGATATGGATTTTTCCAAAGCGGCGAGCCTGCACAATTTTCTTGGCCGATTTCACTCCAATGCCCGGTACACGCAAAATCATTTGGTAATCGGCACGATTTAAATCTACCGGAAACTGTTCAGGATGCCTTAAAGCCCAGCTTAATTTCGGGTCTACATCCAAATCTAAATTTGGATGTTTTTCATTAACGATTTCATTGACTTCAAAACCGTAAAAACGCATCAACCAATCGCTTTGATAAAGCCTATTTTCACGAAGCAACGGCGGTGCAGAACCAACTGCTGGCAAGTAATTATTTTCGGTATTAATTGGAATATAGCCAGAGAAATAGACACGTTTGAGTTTAAATTCCTTATAGTGCTTGTCTGCCATAAACAAGACATCTTGGTCTGACTCTTGATGTGCTCCCACTACCATTTGGGTGGTCTGCCCTGCTGGTACATATTTCGGTACATGCTTAATGATTTGGCGTTCATCTTTAAGCTGAATCAGTCTGTCACGAACCAAACCTAAATCTTTTTGCACTTCCTGATGTGATTTTTCTGGTGCAAAAGTTTTTAGGCCAACCTCGGTCGGCATCTCTAAATTAATACTCATACGGTCAGCATATAAACCTGCTTCATGGATCAGTTCAGGCGATGCTCCCGGAATTGTTTTTAAATGAATATAGCCATTAAAATTTTCTTCAAGACGTAACTTTTTCACGACTTGAAGCATACGCTCCATCGTGTGATCTGCCGATTTAAAAATGCCTGAGCTTAAAAATAACCCTTCAATATAATTACGGCGGTAAAAATTAATAGTTAAGTCTACGACCTCTTGCACCGTAAATGCCGCACGCTGGACATCATTAGAACGGCGTGAAACACAGTAGGCGCAGTCAAAAATACAAACATTACTAAATAGAATTTTTAAGAGAGATACACAGCGGCCATCTTCAGTATAGCTATGGCAAATACCCGAATGGCTGGCATCCCCTAGACCTTTATCTTTGTTTTTACGGTCACTGCCACTTGATGAACAAGACACATCATATTTAGCAGCATCAGCAAGAATCTGTAGTTTTTCTCGAATGCGATCAGACATATCAAACGACTCATTTGTGGCATCGTTTAAAAAATATCATGTCGCATTCTTAAATTTAATCTAGTGAAGTACGGTCAGCGTCATGAGGTGACGTTTAAAATGAACTAGCTTAATTAACGTATTCTTCAAGCTGCTTTACACGCTTTTCATACTCTTGCATAGGGCAATACGAATACATCGGTGAGCCAATGTATGAACCTGCATTATTACATTCCTGATCTACATAGGCTTTCCAGAGGCGCTGAGATTTTAAAATATCTTGGTAACGTTCTGGCTGTTTGTATTCTTCGCTTTGTGCACGAATTTGATCAATCAGAGCAACAATTTTTTCTTCATAAGTCTTTTTAGTTTGTTCAGAACAACTATACACGACCAAATTATTAATACTTTCAAGCTTCATTTCTTTAATAGTCTGGTCTACACATTGGTTGTATTCATCTTGCTCATCAGCATCGGTCTGCGCATATAGCCATGGACTATAAAAAAGGCTGGATAAAACAATAAGTTTGCAGCAAAATTTCAACATAACTTCTTCTCAGTTCTATAATTTTTAATATGCTTCAATATAACAAAAAAACGATTATTCACGCACTTGCGCTTGCACCTATACCATTGCTAAGTTTATCTGCCTTAGGAGTAATGACATTAAATGCTGAGTTCAACCTTTATTCGATTGGAGTTATTTTTCTAGCCCACTTCTTATTTTATTTACTTTTTTATGGCCTTCTGGTTATTCCTTTCACATATGTCATTTCATATTTACTCGCCCGTAAAAATCGTTTAAATCTGATGAGTATTTTCATTAGCGCAACTGCGATCTGGATTTTGATAAGCCCTATTGCACGTTTGTTTTTTGTCGGGTCATTTCCATCTCCTTGGTGGGATATTTATAAGATTTACAGTTTTTATCTCATGATTTTATTTACCGGCTTTTGCTACTGGTTAAGCTTGAAGTGGCTAAGCCGAAAACAAATAGGCTAATCACGTATTCCTTTGATTAAGCCTTTGCCACTCCCCTACAAAATCCTTATACTTAGGGGCAATTTTTCTCATAAATTCGTGGATGCTACATGAGTCGCGCCATCTCGCATATTGATACATTTCAGGGTTTAATTCTTGCCCTACAAAACTACTGGGCCGAACAAGGCTGCGTCGTATTACAACCTTACGACATGGAAATGGGCGCTGGAACATTCCACACCGCAACATTCTTACGCGCTTTAGGGCCTGAAACTTGGAATGCTGCATACGTTCAACCTTCACGTCGTCCAAAAGATGGCCGCTATGGTGAAAACCCAAACCGTTTGCAACACTACTACCAGTTCCAAGTGGTACTTAAGCCAAACCCAGACAACATCCAACAGCTTTATCTTGATTCTTTAAAAGCAATCGGAATTGATACGCTTACTCACGACATCCGTTTCGTAGAAGACAACTGGGAATCTCCAACTCTTGGGGCTTGGGGCTTAGGTTGGGAAGTTTGGCTTAACGGTATGGAAGTAACTCAGTTTACTTACTTCCAACAAGTGGGTGGCGTTGAATGTTACCCAGTAACAGGCGAAATCACTTATGGTTTAGAACGTCTAGCGATGTACCTTCAAGGTTTTGACTCGGTTTATGACCTTGTTTGGACGAAAGGCCAATTCGGTACTGTAACTTACGGCGACGTATTCCATCAAAATGAAGTTGAGCAATCGACTTATAACTTTGAATACGCTCCAGTTGAAAAACTATTTGAACTCTTTGATTTTTACGAGTCAGAAGCAAACCGTTTAATTGAAGCAAAACTTTCTCTTCCTGCTTATGAGCAAGTGGTTAAAGCGTCTCATACCTTTAACTTGCTTGATGCACGTGGCGCAATTTCTGTGACTGAGCGTCAACGTTACATTTTACGTGTACGTACTTTAGCGCGTGCTATTGCACAAAGTTATGTACAAGCACGTGCAGAGCTTGGCTTCCCGATGGCAGAACCACACTTACGTGATGAAGTATTGGCACAGTTAAAAGCACAAGCTGAAAGTGAAGCAGCAAAGGCGGAGAAAAACTAATGAGCAAACATACTGTTTTATTCGAACTTGGCTGTGAAGAGCTTCCACCAAAAAGCTTAAAAAACTTACGTGATGCCCTAAAAGCTGAAACAGAAAAAGGCTTAAAAGATGCAGGTTTAAACTTCGCATCAATTGAAGCTTATGCAGCGCCACGTCGTTTAGCGCTTAAAATTGTAGATATCGATGCTGCTCAGGCAGACACACAAAAGCGTTTTGACGGCCCTGCTGTTCAAGCAGCTTACGATGCAGAAGGCAAACCAACTAAAGCGCTCGAAGGCTTTATGCGTGGTCAAGGTATTACTGTTGATCAGCTTTCTACTTTCCAAGCAGGCAAAGTTGAAAAAGTTTGCTATTTAAAAGATGTGAAAGGTCAAAGCCTTGACGCTTTACTTCCACAGATTTTACAAACTGCTTTAGACAATTTACCAATTGCTAAGCGTATGCGTTCTGCTGCAAGCCGCACCGAATTTGTACGTCCAGTGAAATGGGTTCTCTTACTTAAAGATGACCAAATTGTTGACGCGACTATTCAAGATCATAAAGCGGGTAATGTGACTTATGGTCACCGTTTCCATGCACCTGAAGCTGTGACTTTAGCGCATGCAAATGACTATTTAGCTGCTTTAGAAAAAGCTTACGTCGTTGCAAACTTTGAAAAACGTCAAGCAACTATTCAAGAACAAGTTAAAAAGTTAGCTGATGAAGTGAACGCAACTGCGATTGTTCCAGCTGATTTACTTGACGAAGTAACAAGCCTCGTTGAATGGCCTGTGGCTTTACGTGCAACTTTTGAAGAACGCTACTTAGCTGTTCCTCAAGAAGCTCTTATTACGACAATGCAAGACAACCAGAAGTATTTCTGTTTGATCAATGCGGAAGGCAAATTACAGCCTTACTTTATTACTGTTTCAAACATTGAGTCTAAAGATCCGACTCAAATTATTGAAGGTAACGAAAAAGTTGTTCGTCCTCGTTTGTCTGATGCTGAATTCTTCTTCTTACAAGATCAAAAGCAACCACTTGCATCTCGTAAAGAAAAACTAGCAAACATGGTATTCCAAGCTCAGCTTGGTACGCTTTGGGATAAATCAACACGTATTGCAAAACTTGCTGTTGCATTATCTGCAATCACTGGTGCAAACCCAGCAGATGCTGAAAAAGCTGCATTACTTGCTAAAAGCGACTTAACGTCTGAGCTTGTTGGTGAGTTCCCAGAACTTCAAGGTATTGCGGGTACTTACTACGCGCGTATTGAAGGTGAAAACACTGAAGTTTCAGAAGCTTTAGGTGAGCAATATTTACCAAAATTTGCGGGTGATGTTTTACCTAAAACTAAAACAGGTACAACGATTGCTCTTGCTGACCGTTTAGATACGCTTGTTGGTATTTTCGGTATTGGACAAGCGCCTACAGGTTCTAAAGACCCATTTGCTCTTCGTCGTTCAGCAATTGGTATTTTACGTTTAATCATTGAAAATGAATTAGATGTAACAATTGAAGAGTTAGTAAATCTTGCGCTTCAAGGTTATGGCGATATCGTTAAAGATCACGACAAGACTCGTGCTGATGCTGTTGCATTCTTGGAAGGTCGTTACCGTGCTAAGTACGAAGACCAAGGTGTTGCTGTTGACGTACTTCAAGCTGTTCAAGCACTTGCACCGAAGTCTCCACTTGATTTTGACAAGCGTGTAAATGCTGTAAACCACTTCCGTGCTCTGCCTGAAGCTGCTGCACTTGCTGCTGCAAACAAACGTGTTGCTAACATTCTTGCCAAAGAAGAAACACCTGAAGGTTCTGTAGTTGAAGCGAACTTAGTTGAAGACGCTGAAAAAGCATTATTTGCTGAGCTTCAAGCAGTGACACCTGTGGTTGAACCATTACTTGCAGCAAAAGACTATACTGCTGCACTCTCTAAGCTTGCAGCACTTCGCGCGCCGATTGATGCATTCTTTGATGGTGTAATGGTAATGGCAGATGATGCTGACCTGAAAGCAAACCGTTTACGTTTACTAGCTCAGTTACGTAACTTGTTTACTGCTGTGGCTGATGTGAGTGTGTTGCAGGGTTAATTAGCTCATTATTAAATAAAGGGATCTTTTATAGATCCCTTTATTTTTTACGTTAAACAAATTCTTTAATTTCTTCTAAACTTTTCGATGGCTCAAACCACATAAAATCATAATCGGCCATATCATGAATATAAAACGGATCATTTTTCATGATTTCTTCGGCTTCTTGAACCGAAGAACTTAAAACCAAAATCACCCCACCTACTCTATTTTCGCGGCGCCCCGACGCTAAAAACTTCTTTTGCTCATAGTAATGATCTAAAAACGCAATATGTTCTTTGAGTACAGCATCAACTTCGGCTAATGGTTTTTTATAGGTCAAGGTAACAACAATCATCTCATTCTCTTAAAGCAAGTAGCGCATTACATATGCTTATTCGATAGTACGCCTATTCCCCCAATTCATCCATAATCAGACCACTGAAAATAGGTATATGTCATAAAATACTACTTATAACCACATAATTATAAATTTGGCACAGAATTTGCAAATCTACTTGAAATATATTTGATAAAAATCAACCTATCCATCCTACATTTTGTGATTAAAATAAAATGCCAACCTTATTTTTTTATACACTATTGCCTTTATTTATTTTTTTCTCATTTCTTGGGAAATATGCATACGCTCAACAGCCATCTACAACACTAATAACAAGAGAAGAATGTAAGCAAGATTTAGATTTTATTGCATATTTTTTACTACATAATGATGCTGGAATAAATGCACTCGCATGGAATAATTATCCGTCGTTCATTCAAAAAATTTTAGATACACAAACTAAAAAATCTGTTCAGGCACAAACTGTTCAAGAATGCCTTAATACTATCAAACCTTTTCTCACAAGTATTCGGAAAGGGCATCTTTGGGTAAGTGGTAAAGCGATGATAGAAGACGTCTTTCGTACCCACAAGAATATACAACCGTCTCTAAAAGTTACAACTAAACAGCTATCAAATTTAACCACTTACATTCACATTCCATCATTTGATGAACATATTCGCACACAATTAGAAAATATTATTCAAGAAAATCAGGATAATATTCTCCAAAAACCCTATTTGATTATAGATGTACGTAACAATAATGGTGGCTTTGACTCTGCATTTAAGCCATTACTAATGTTGATGGGTGACACTCGTTACTGGTTACAGTCTCCCCAAATCTATACAACCTCAGCAAACATCCAATCATGGAAGAAAATTGAGAGATTAATTTCTACATCATCAGACAAGAAATTTTTAAGAGATATAATTGAAAAAATGGAGCTTAAGAAATCTGGATGGGTCAATATGTTTGATCAACTAGAGGTATCAGAATTTATACAAGGGTATAAAAATATGACATATCCTAACAAAATAATTGTATTAGTAGGAGAAAACTGTGGCAGCTCATGTGAACAATTTGTTCTGTATGCCCAACAAAATCCAAATGTTACAACAATGGGACAACGAACCTATGGAGCATTAGATGCTTCGAATGTCAGAGAAAAGCAAACGCCTTCAGGGAAAATATTACTTTCTTATGCAACAACCTTTGTATTTCGTCATCGCCAACTAAATATCGATACAGTTGGCATCTCTCCCGATTGATCCTAGCCAAAATAATGGACAGTACTTCCCTCTAAAGATAACGTAACGTTAACTTTGGAGATCCAAGAAATGGCCAAACGTTTTAGTGCTGAATTTAAACAGCAAGCAATTGATTATGCAC
>NZ_JANBNX010000020.1:0-72816 GCF_035615275.1 Acinetobacter sp. IK23 | reverse complement strand
AAGTGCATAATCAATTGCTTGCTGTTTAAATTCAGCACTAAAACGTTTGGCCATTTCTTGGATCTCCAAAGTTAACGTTACGTTATCTTTAGAGGGAAGTACTGTCCATTATTTTGGCTAGGATCACAGTTTATCATCTATCTCTCTTATACAACTCTGATATGCATTTATTTTTTCTTCAATTTTTTCCTTTTCTGCTAGTAACTCATTTTTTAATATTTTAGAAATTCCTATATGAAATTTCTCAATTTCCATTAATCTTTCTTGATTAACGTCAGGAAAAAATTCCGATAATCTTTCAAAGGTTTTAGCATTTGCATAACTACCAAATTTTAAATTTTTTTCAATCCGCAAAAGCTGGGATTTAGAACTAGTAATTTTATTTTCTAATTCATTTTTTTCTATTTTCAGCTTAAGATTATCTTTATTAATGATTTCATTAACACTTAAGGCATATAGTTCAATTTCATTTTTTATTGTATTCAAATTCTCTTGAACATAAGCCAACTCTTTTCTTTTTAACAACAGCTCTTTTTTATTAACTTTTTGAACAAATCCTTCATTAAACATACCTTGTATAATTTTCTTTTTATTTTCAAGCTTTGATTTGTTTTTCTCAAGTATATCAACTAAGGAATAAAATCCAAAAAGCTTAAGCAAATTTGTTCTTATCTTTAAATATGGTTCATTTGGAAAAGAGTTTAAAGGTTTATTAGGATTATAATTATCCTTTCCCCAAATTCTAAAATAAGGATTTACTGTACTTCTAAAACTCGGATAGTTTTCTGGTAACTTATAAGCTTTAGACAAAAATTTTCTAAAATCTTCAATTTGTTTATCTTCTTCGTGTTCCTCTAAAAAACAAAATTTCACGATATTCGGATTGGAAGTTTTTCTTACAAAATGAAAACTCTTATTATTAAATAAAAACTCTGCTTTAATTTCAATTTCACCAATATTATCAATCACATCAGAACAAATTTTTAGAAAATCATCTCCACCAAATGCAAAATCTATCAACATTAATACAGATGACTTACCTATAGAATTCGTACCGTCATCAGGACCAAGTAAAACATTAAGACTTTTATTAAAATCTATTTTTTGCTTTATAAGTTGACTACACTCTAAAGATTTCAACATTTCGAAACTATTCCCAATTCAAGATCAAAATTAATTAAATTAAGTATGTATAAAGTATCTATTGCATACATAAATTCATCTATACCATCAAATTTATGCACTACATTTCTGTATAATTCACTTATATGAATATATTTAAATTTTTCTTCCATTATAAATATGGATTTATAAATAATAGAATCTTTTAGAGAAATCGACTTAGTTGGTGTAATCATGAATACACCTCACAATTCTGGATAAAGAATGACACAAATATCTCAGCTACTTCATTGTTTTTAACGTTCGTAATAGAATATATCCATTCTGCTAAAGCAGAAAATATCTGATTTTGATCTGCTCCATCTTTTTTAAGCTTTAAGTAATATGTTTTCACTTGGCTAAAAATTGTATCTGAAGTATAAGGTTTAATTTTATCAATTTCTGCGAATCTATTTTTAATATGTGTATAATAATATTGAACGTAACCTTTAACTTTTATCCTAATCATAAAAGTTAACTCTTCACTAGCCTTCTCATCAATTTTCATTGCCTCATAAGCTAACTTTGCCGAAGCCTCTTCTTTCAAATTAACTAAAGACTCTATAACTTCATTAATTTCATTTTCTAACTTATTTTCATACCAGTTCTTTTTTAACGCACAAATTCGTTGTAGCTCTTTTTTTATTTTCACCATCTCTCTATACCCCTCTACAGTACGAGGATGATCAAAAATTTTATGACAATCTCTACATAGAACAATTAAATTATCTTCATGTTCTAAATCCTCGTTTAACTTTTCTTCATTTTTTAACAATTCTATTTCATGTGGAAGTGGGCTGTGAGGATATATATGTGCAACTTCATATAATTTAGTTAATTTTTGATTTTTATTATTCATCAGAGGTTTATAGCATTTTGGGCATAATCCATTTACTTCATCAAATAATACAAGTTTTAAATTTTCTTGTGGTTTTATCCTTGAAGTTTTCGCTAGAGATGATGCCATACAAAACCTAATTTTACATATAATAAAAAAGACCCCACATTAATGTAAGGTCCTTTCTTAATAATATCAATAACTTTTGACGATAGTATTAAGCCACTTGGCCTTCTAAAAAGTCTTGTGCAAAACGCTGTAATACACCGCCCGCTTCATATACAGAAACTTCTTCTTCTGTATCTAAACGGCAAGTCACAGGCACTTCAAGAATCTCTTCTTTACCATCCGCTGTGGCACGCTCAATAACCAAAGTTAAAGTCGAACGCGGCGCAATATTACCAATCACGCTATAAAGCTCTGTACCATCTAGTTTTAAAGTCTTACGGTTTACACCCGGTTTAAACTCAAGCGGTAACACGCCCATACCCACCAAGTTAGTACGGTGAATACGCTCAAAACCTTCTGCCACAATCGCTTCAACACCTGCAAGGCGTACACCTTTTGCGGCCCAGTCACGGCTTGAACCCTGACCGTAGTCAGCACCCGCGATAATAATTAACGGTTGCTTACGGTTCATGTAGGTTTCAATCGCTTCCCACATACGCATCACTTCGCCTTCTGGCTCTACACGCGCTTTTGAACCTTGCTTAATGGTACCGTCTGAACGAACCACCATTTCGTTATAGAGTTTCGGGTTGGCAAATGTTGCACGTTGTGCAGTCAAATGGTCACCACGGTGCGTTGCGTATGAGTTGAAATCTTCTTCTGGTACGCCCATTTTATGAAGGTATTCACCCGCAGCCGAGTCCATCAAAATCGCATTTGAAGGCGACAAGTGGTCAGTGGTGATGTTGTCACCCAAAATCGCAAGCGGACGCATGTTTGCCAAAGTACGTGGTGCAGCCAACGCCCCTTCCCAATATGGTGGACGACGGATGTAAGTACTTTGCGGACGCCAGTCATAAAGTGGACTCTTCGCTTGTTCAACTTCGCCCAAGTCAAACATTGGAATGTAGACTTTACGGAACTGTTCAGGTTTCACGGCTTCTTTAACTAAGGCATCAATTTCAGCGTCAGATGGCCAGATGTCTTTGAGGTAAATCGGGTTACCTTCTTTGTCATGACCTAACGCATCTTTTTCGATGTCAAAACGAATTGTGCCCGCAATTGCATACGCCACAACAAGCGGTGGAGATGCCAAGAATGCTTGTTTTGCATAAGGATGGATACGGCCATCGAAGTTACGGTTACCAGAGAGTACTGCTGTTGCGTACAAGTCACGGTCAATAATTTCTTGTTGAATGACTGGATCTAATGCACCCGACATACCATTACACGTCGTACAAGCGTAAGCCACAATACCAAAACCAAGTTGTTCTAAGTCTTTTAGAACACCTGCTTCTTCAAGGTAAAGTGCAGCCGCTTTTGAACCCGGTGCAAATGATGATTTCACCCAAGGTTTACGAACTAAACCTAGCTCATTTGCCTTACGTGCCAACAAACCTGCCGCCACGGTGTTACGTGGGTTAGAAGTGTTAGTACATGAAGTAATTGCCGCAATAATGATTGCGCCATCTGGCATTAAGCCGTCAGAACGGTTTTCAACAACACCCGCAATACCTTTTTCTTTTAGGTCCGCAGTTGAAACACGTGCATGTGGGTTTGATGGACCAGCGATGTTACGCGTTACTTTAGATAGATCAAAACGTAGTACACGTGGGTACTCTGCTTTGGTCATTTCAGATGCCCAAAGGCCGATTTCTTTTGCGTACTGTTCAACCAGTGCCACTTGAGCATCTTCACGGCCTGTTAGGCGTAAGTAGTCGATTGTGTTTTGGTCGATGTAGAACATCGCAGCCGTAGCACCATATTCTGGTGTCATGTTCGAAATGGTTGCACGGTCGCCCACAGACATACTGTCAGCGCCTTCACCAAAGAACTCAAGGTAAGCACCAACAACGCGTTCTTTACGCAAGAATTCAGTTAGAGCAAGTACGATATCTGTTGCAGTAATGCCTGCCTGACGCTGACCTACAAACTCAACACCAATAATGTCTGGCAGACGCATCCAAGATGCACGGCCTAGCATTACGTTTTCAGCTTCTAAGCCACCTACACCCACAGAAATTACGCCCAAAGCGTCTGTATGTGGTGTATGTGAGTCTGTACCGACACATGTGTCTGGGAATGCTACGCCATCACGCGCCTGAATCACCGGAGACATTTTCTCTAGGTTAATCTGGTGCATAATGCCGTTCCCCGCAGGGATCACATCGACATTTTTAAATGCAGTTTTGGTCCACTCAATGAAGTGGAAACGGTCTTCGTTACGACGGTCTTCAACAGCACGGTTTTTTGCAAAAGCGTCTGGGTCAGCACCACCGTATTCCACTGCTAAAGAGTGGTCGACAATGAGCTGTGTTGGTACAACTGGGTTAACCTTAGATGGGTCGCCGCCTTTGTCAGCAATCGCATCACGCAAGCCTGCAAGGTCAACCAATGCAGTTTGACCCAAGATGTCATGACACACCACGCGCGCAGGATACCAAGGAAAGTCCAAGTCCTGACGGCGTTCAATCAACTGTGTTAAATAAGCAGTTAAATTCTCAGCATCGGCACGGCGTACCAATTGCTCTGCAAGTACTTTAGAGGTGTAAGGCAGTTTTTCGTATGCGCCTGGCTGAATATCCTCAACGGCTTGACGCACGTCGTAATATTCAAGCTGGGTTCCTGCCAGCGGTTTACGGTATTTTGTGTTCATTAACCACGCTCCGCCAATGGTTTAAATTCAAGGTTTTCAGGGCCTGTGTAGTTCGCACTTGGACGAATGATTTTGCCGTCTTGGCGTTGTTCAATTACGTGCGCTGACCAACCTGCTGTACGTGCGATCACGAATAATGGTGTGAACATGGCAGTTGGAACACCCATTAAGTGATAGCTCACTGCACTGAACCAGTCGAGGTTCGGGAACATGTTTTTCACTTCTTTCATTACTGCTTCTAAACGCTCAGCGATGAGGTACATTTTGGTGTTCTCTTGTGCTTGCGCTAAGTCATGCGCAACTTTCTTAATGACTTCGTTACGTGGGTCAGAAACTGTATATACAGGGTGACCAAAACCGATCACAACTTCTTTATTTTCAACACGCTTACGGATGTCAGCTTCTGCTTCGTCTGCGTTGTCGTAACGTTGTTGAATCACGAATGCAACTTCGTTTGCACCACCGTGCTTAGGTCCGCGAAGTGCACCAATACCGCCTGTAATTGCCGAGTACATGTCAGAGCCTGTACCTGCAACCACACGTGAAGTAAATGTAGACGCGTTAAACTCGTGCTCAGCATACAAAATAAGCGATGTATGCATTGCTTGAATCCATTCTTCAGATGGTTTTTCGCCATGAAGTAAATGTAAGAAATGCGCTGCAATTGAGTCGTCATCTGTTTCAACTTCAATACGACGACCGTTATTGCTGAAGTGATACCAATAAAGCAACATTGAACCTAGGCTTGCCATTAATTTATCAGCAATGTCTTTTGCGCCAGCTTCGTTGTGGTCTTCGTGTTCTGGAGTTAAACAACCTAGCACTGACACACCTGTACGCATCACATCCATTGGGTGTGCAGACGGTGGTAATTGCTCAAGAGCAGTTTTAAGGGCTGCTGGTAAACCACGAAGTGCTTTTAATTTTGCTTTATACGCTTTGAGTTCAGCTTTGTTTGGTAGTTTGCCATGTACGAGCAAGTGAGCAACTTCTTCAAACTGGCTACCCGCTGCAAGGTCAAGAATGTCATAGCCACGATAGTGCAAGTCGTTACCGCTACGTCCTACGGTACACAGTGCTGTGTTGCCTGCAACTTGTCCACTAAGTGCAACTGATTTTTTTGGTTTGAAGCCTGTTGTTGTTTCATTTGAGCTCATAAGAATGTCCTTTCCTATCTATCTGAATTTATTTATTAAGCACGAAGGAGTCGTACCATTTTCACTTCTTATTTCAGGATTAACCTTCGGTTCGACCTACTTTTGTTTTGGCAAAAGTAGGCAAAACCATTGTCATCTGCAAAACTCGTCCACAACCATCGAATATCCTATCTATCGCAGAACTATTTTTAAAAAATGTAGTCCTGTCTCAAACAGTTGCAGATGACGCCTCCGAGTATCAGATTCCAATTAATCAACTTTTTAATTTATTACTTCTTTTTAGCAAATGCGTTGTCTAAGTAGTCTTCAAACGCATAGTAGTTAATGCGTTCATATAACTCTTTACGCGTTTGCATAATATCAACCACGTTCTTTTGCGTGCCTTCTTTACGCAAGGTTTCATACACAGTTTCGGCTGCTTTATTCATAGCACGGAAAGCAGAAAGCGGATAAAGCGCAAGGCTTACATCGGCAGATGCTAACTCTTCTGTAGTAAACAGTGGTGTAGAACCAAACTCTGTGATGTTTGCCAAAATTGGAGCGCCAGTCTTCTGAGCAAATTGCTTGTACATATCAAGCTCGGTAATTGCTTCAGGGAACAACATGTCTGCGCCCGCTTCAATGTAGGCACCCGCACGGTCAATTGCAGCTTGTAAGCCATCTACTGCCAATGCATCGGTACGTGCCATAATCACGAAGCTGTCATCACCACGTGCATCAACCGCAGCTTTAATACGGTCAACCATTTCTTCTTGAGTCACAATGGCTTTGTTCGGACGGTGACCACAACGTTTTGCGCCCACTTGGTCTTCAATGTGCATTGCCGCAGCACCAAACTTGATCAGTGCTTTTGTAGTACGGGCAATGTTAAATGCAGAAGCACCAAAACCTGTGTCGGCATCGACCAATAATGGAAGATCACATACATCAGTAATACGGCGTACGTCTGTCAACACATCATCAAGGTTACTAATTCCCAAATCAGGTAAGCCTAAAGAACCAGCGGCTACACCACCACCTGATAAGTAAATCGCTTTATAACCAGCACGTTTTGCCAAAAGTGCATGATTGGCGTTGATGGTTCCAACCACTTGTAATGGCTTTTCTTGGGCTACTGCATCGCGAAATAGCTGACCTGCGGATTGTTTAGCCATTGTTATGTTCTCCTTGTGCTTGTAGCAGTGTTTGCTCAATAATTTTGTAAGAAGCATTGATATGTCGATGCATGAGCAGCTCGGCAAGTTCACCATCGCCCTCTGCAATTGCATCTAAAATACGGATGTGTTCGTCCCAAGCTTTGCTCGGTCGATCGGGTGTGTTTGAAAACTGAATTCTGTACATGCGAATGAGGTGATAAAGCTCATCACACAGCATTTTTTCTAGGGTTTTATTGCCACTACTTTTGATAATGCAGTAGTGAAAATCGTCCTGCCCTTCTTGCAAGTAATATCCTTTACCTGCTTTAAAGTTTTCATCTTCAGCATGCATACGCAAAACATCACGTAGTGCCAAGATTTGCTTTTTATCAATATGCTGTGCGGCAAGTTTGCAAGCCAAACCTTCTAAAGATGCACGAATCTGGTAAAGCTCTTTAAACTGTTGCAAGGATAATGAAACCACGCGCGCGCCCACATGAGCTGTACGCTCAACCAAACGTTGCCCTTCAAGGCGATGAATCGCTTCACGCAAAGGCCCACGGCTAATGCCATAAGTCCGTGCCAGTTCAGGCTCAGAAATTTTGCTACCTGCCGGAATTTGACCCAAAACAATCGCCGTCTGTATTTGTTTAAATACATTTTCGGTCAGTGTTCTTCCCTGACTTTGTAATGGCTCTGGTGCGAAGGTCAAATCTTGCATATTGTCGACAATTTTTAATCAATTATGGCTTTTATAGCGGTATAAATGAAAAAAATCAAGATAATTGTTGACACTTTACAGAACGCATCAGGTCAATTTTTATCGTTTGACCTATCATTTCACCTTATATTTAAAGCATTACACTACTTGCTATTTAATATTTATAAAACAATTATTTAGGCTTAGTTTATCTGTAGTTTTATGACTATTTATGGCTTACTTTTTAGTCAATAAACTTTTGTTTCAAACTTTAGTCTACAACCAATGTATTACAGCAAGATTGTAGACAATCTGCTTGAATGAAAGCATGAGTTATAAATTAGTATCTATTTACCGTAATTTCTTTTAAATCTTTTTATCATTTTCATCCAGAAAATATCGATATTAGTGAAATTATCAGGTGCTTCACGGTAGCTTTATTGATACATTATTGAACATCGACATAGTTGTGGCGTATTTTTCGAGACAGAAAAAACCCAGCACTATGCATATTGTTGAATGAAAGGACTTTTTTGATGTTTCAACATATCCCCCCATACGCAGGCGACCCAATTCTCTCTTTAATGGAACAGTTCAATGCTGATACTCGTTCTGAAAAAGTAAACTTGAGTATTGGTCTTTATTATAACGAAGACAGTATTGTTCCTCAGTTAGAGACCATTATCGAGGCGCAAAAGCGTATTGAGCCTAAGAACGGTAAAACCAAACTTTATTTGCCAATGGAAGGCTTCAAACCTTACCGTGAAGCAATTCAAGCACTTTTATTTGGTGCAAACAGCCCAGCAGTTAAAGCTGGCCGTGCTGTAACCATCCAAACACTTGGTGGTTCAGGCGCATTGAAAGTTGGTGCAGACTTCTTAAAAACTTATTTCCCAAATTCAGACGTTTGGGTAAGCCAACCAACTTGGGATAACCACGTTGCGATTTTCAATGGCGCTGGCATCAAAACTCATTTCTATCCATATTTCGATAACGAAACACGTGGTGTAGATTTTGACGGTATGCTTTCTACACTTAAAACTTTGCCTGAGCAAAGCATTGTGTTATTGCACCCATGCTGCCACAACCCAACGGGTGCTGACTTAAACCCAGCGCAGTGGGACCAAGTGATTGCAGTATTAAAAGAACGTAACCTTATTCCATTCCTAGATATCGCTTACCAAGGTTTTGGTGACGGTATGGAAGAAGATGCGTATGCAATCCGTGCTTTAGACCAAGCGGGTCTAAACTTCATTGTGAGCAACTCGTTCTCTAAAATCTTCTCTTTATATGGCGAGCGCGTTGGCGGCTTAACTTTCGTATGTGACGATGCAGAAGCTGCTCAGTGCACATTCGGTCAGTTAAAAGCGACTGTACGCCGTATTTACTCTAGCCCTCCTACAACAGGTGCTTGGTTAGTTGATGAAGTGTTAAATGACGCTGAACTTAACCAACAATGGCAAGGTGAAGTGAAAGAGATGCGTGAGCGTATTATTAAAATGCGTAGCATCTTGAAAGATGAACTTACTAAAGCATTACCAGACCGTGACTTTAGCTACCTTGTAAACCAAAAAGGTATGTTTAGTTACACAGGTCTAACTGCTGAGCAAGTTGATATCTTACGTGAAGAATATGCAATCTATTTAGTACGTAGTGGCCGTATTTGTGTAGCAGGCTTAAACATGAACAATGTTTATACTGTTGCTAAAGCGGTGGCTGAAGTACTTGCTAAATCTGTAGAAGCTGCATAAGACACCTACTAAAAAAGGCGCTTCGGCGCCTTTTTTTATGTCTCGATATTAAGATTTAGCTTTGCCCCAATACTTCAGTTTTGAGGTATGCCCAATCCCCACATTAAAGCTATTGGTTGGGTCGAGTTTTTGATAGAAATTGGCTAATGCAGGTTTGGCAATGTAAAGATGCCCAACATTATGCTCTGCTGGATATTCAGCACGGCGCGCATCGAGTAACTTCCACATTTGATGTTCCATTTCTAATGGGTCATGGCCCTTTTTAAGAATATAGTCCTGATGGAATACATGACAAAAGAAATGCCCATAATAGAGTTTATGGATGATTTTATTTTCCATCTCGGCTGGCAGTTGCTCTACCCATTCGCGGTCATTACGACGTAAGGCAATATCAAGCGCGACAATATCTTCAACTTCACTACGGTGCGTATCACGATAACGAATTGCCGCCCCCGCAATCGCAAAACGGTGTAAGAACGCCTTTCGTCCTTCCTCTTCACTACACACGAAATAGTGACCTGACTGGTGCACAGCAAAATATTCTTTTAAAAATTGCTCTGTCTGCGCTTTTGAATTATTTTCGACACGTAAAACTAAATGGTGCTCATAACGGTCTCGATATTCAGTCATACGCTTCGGTAAATGACTCGGTAAAAAAAAGGTAATGGCCTGTAAAATATGATCCGTTAAGCCCTTAATTTTAAATCGTTCTAAGAACCCATCGACTTTATCTTTCATCGCGAAGGCTTTTGGAACATTGGCTGTGCCGAACTTTTCAATAAATAAGAACGTATCTTTTCCGTACTTTTCACCAATTAAATAAGCATCTCGGTGAATATATTCACCTGCAATCGGCAAGCTTGGTAGTGAGGTCAGTAAATAACGACGAATCGCTGTTAAATCATCGGCATCATTCGTACCAATATAAAAGACATTACTTTCTACTTTTTCATAAGTATCAAGGCGTACAGCAAATACACAGACTTTACCTGCCGAACCCGATGCCTCAAACAAACGTGACGGGTCTGCATTAAAACGAGCAGGTGTATCTTCATCAACTTGAGTCACATCGTGGGCATAACGATGGTCAGATGCCTGTTTTTCGCTATCATCTAAAATATCTACGGCTTGATATTTCTGCTTCTCTAATCGAGTCAAAATTTCTTCAGGAGTCGAACCTAAATTTACGCCTAAATGGTTCACCAGTTCTAATTGACCAGCGGCATTCACCTGAGCATATAACGCTAGTTCAGTATAAGCCGGGCCACGGCGTACCAACGCACCACCAGAGTTATTACACACACCGCCAAGTACCGATGCCCCAATACAAGATGAACCAATTACTGAATGCGGTTCACGATCATAGCCCTTTAAAATTTGCTCTAAATTATCTAAGGTCGCACCCGGTAAACAAATCACTTGCTTACCGTCATGAATAACTTGAATGCCCTTTAAACGGCGGGTACTCATGACCAAAACAGGACGGTCATAGTCATCGCCATACGGAGTTGAACCACCAGTGAGTCCTGTATTTGCCGCCTGCATAATCACAATACAGTCTGCCTCAATAGCAGCTTGAAGCACCTGCCATTGCTCTAGCAATGTGCCCGGCACCACTACAGCAAGCACTTTCCCCTCACCAAAACGACGACCTTGACGATACTGGCGCGTGCTTTGATCATCGGTCAAAACATGCGAACGCCCTACAATATTTTGTAAGCGTTCAATCACTGCTTGAGGAGAAAATGTTTGCATGATGGTTTCCTTTTGGTCATCCCTACCACATAGTTTTTTAAAAATCAGAAAAGCTCAAGGGAGTTTTTCCATTTAGAACTAATATTTAAAGTAGCTAATTCCATTACTTTTTTTTGGCATGAGTAGCGACTAAAGCTACGCAAGATCAAAACCATTGTCACTTACAGAACCTGTTCGCTGTATCCATTTTTCAATTTATATTGCAAAAACAAAACTTTGCTCATACCACGCAGGCTGTAAGTGACGCTTAGCACCAGCAGCTAATCCCTAGCTGTTAGATTTAATTAAAATTGGCTCCGTGTTGGCGGCATGGATGCCGCCGTTTCGATGCGGTAGCAAGGACGTACCGTCATCGAAACTAAAGTTTTTGGTTACTTTTTTAAAAAAGTAACGTCAATTAGCTACTTAAATTGAAATTTTTCCGATACGACTCCGTCGTGCCAATATCATCAAAGTTAATACGGAAACGTTAGAGCTTCATCGCCTGTACTAAACAATCCGCGTTAATATCCTTAATCGACTTAGCACCTGTCAGCGTCATCGCAACACGCATTTCTTTATCAATCAAATCAAGCAAGTTCGACACCCCTTGCCCACCTGCTGCTGCCAAGGCATATACAAACGCACGGCCAAGTAAGACTGTATCGGCACCGAGCGCCAACATACGCACCACATCTAAACCATTACGAATGCCTGAGTCAGCCAAAATCGCCAAATCACCTTTCACTGCATCAGCAATTGCAGGCAATGCACGAGCAGACGACATCACACCATCTAACTGACGACCACCGTGATTCGACACCACAATCCCGTCAGCACCAAAACGCACAGCATCTTTGGCATCTTCAGGGTCTAAAATGCCTTTAATCACCATTGGGCCATCCCAAAATTCACGAATCCACTCAAGGTCTTTCCATGAAATCGATGGGTCGAAGTTCGAGCCTAACCAGCCAATATAGTCTTCAAGCCCAGTCGGCTTACCTAAATATTTAGAGATATTTCCCAAGTCGTGCGGACGACCCATTAAGCCGACATTCCACGACCAATGTGGATGGAACATAGACTGCATATAACGACGCATTGCAGCATTTGGCCCACTCATTCCCGAATGTGCATCACGGTAACGCGCACCCGGTACAGGCATATCTACAGTAAATACCAGTGTTGAGCAGCCTGCCGCTTTTGCACGTTCTAAAGCATTACGCATAAAACCACGGTCGCGTAATACATAAAGCTGGAACCACATCGGGCGGTTAATTGCAGGTGCAACTTCTTCAATCGGACAAACAGAAACCGTTGAAAGCGTAAATGGAATGCCCTTTTTGTCGGCTGCCATCGCTGCCTGCACTTCGCCGCGGCGTGCATACATACCTGTTAAACCAACCGGTGCCAACGCAACTGGCATCGACAATGTTTCATTAAACAGTTTTGTCTCTAAACTTAACGCTGACATGTCATTCAGCACACGTTGACGCAATGCAATTTCTGACAAATCTTGTACGTTACGCTTTAAGGTATATTCCGAATACGCTCCACCATCAATGTAATGAAATAAAAATGGAGGTAAGCGACGTTGTGCCGCAGCACGATAATCATTGCCAGAAGAAATAATCATTTTGAATCAACTCTATTTAAACGGTTTGCACGTTTCTGGCGAGCTTCATCTTCATCCAGAGAACGCACATGATTAATCACAAATTCAATATGACCGCAGACAGCTTGGCGTGCGGCCTCGGGATCTTTACGATCAATAGCATCCATCACCTGAAAATGCTGCTCGCTCAGCAAGTCACCATTTACGGGGTCGTTATAAACTTTCTTACGCCCTAACAAGACGTTATATTGCAACAAATCAAACAAGCTACGCATCATTTGGATTAGCACCACATTGTGAGATGCTTCAGCAATCGCTAAGTGAAATTCAGCGTCTGCCACCGCAGCCTGTGCTGAGTCACCTACATTTTGATGGCGACTAATTTCATTAAAATAATGATGAATTTTCGCGCGGTCTTCAGGCGTTGAGCGCAATGCGGCATACCATGCCGTGCCACCTTCAAGTAATAACCGCGCCTCTTGCACATCAAAACGGTACAGCGGATCTTCTTCAATCAAGTTACTAATTGGGTTCACAATCAATTGCTGTGGCCACTGTTCAGGTAACTGCTGAATATAAGTCCCATCGCCACGGCGGCTACTGAGCACCCCTTGACTATTGAGCTGTTGAATTGCTTCACGCAAAGACGGACGAGAAACTCCTAAGCTAGTTGCAAGCTGGCGTTCGGCAGGCAAACGGTCACCTTTTTTCATGTGACGCTCTTCAATTAATGCCTGCAATTTCATGACCACTTGATCGGAGATTCTCATCGCGTTTCCTTCACTGGAGTTATGTAATCATCCACGGAACCAGATAAGCCTGAACCGTAATAATGATGCCAACAAAGACAGTGAATATGATGCTATGTTTTACCGTGAAACGGAACAAGTCAGATTCTTTTCCAACTAAGCCTACTGCTGCACACGCAATCGCAATCGACTGTGGAGAAATCATCTTACCTGTTACGCCACCGCTGGTATTTGCAGCCACAAGCAATACTTCTGGAATACCAATTTGCTGTGCTGTAGTTGCCTGTAATGCCGAGAACAAAGCATTTGAAGAGGTATCTGAACCCGTAAGGAATACACCAAGCCAGCCCAAAAATGGCGAGAAGAAAGTAAATGCATGCCCTGTATGTGCTAGAGCCAAAGCCAAAGTAGCAGATAAACCTGAATAGTTCGCAATAAAAGCAAAAGCTAACACCATACCAATTGAATAAATCGGTGTTTTCAACTCATTAAGTGTTTCACCAAAGGTTGTTACTGCCTCACTTGCTTTCATTTTTAAGAAAATAGCGGTGATGATTGCAGCAATAAAAATTGCAGTACCTGTTGCAGAGAACCAGTCAAACTTATAAATCGCTTCGTATGGCTTCATCTCTGCCACAATTGGCGGCATTTTTTCGACCAATTTATGCAAATATGGTACTTCAAGTTTAAAAATCCAGTGTTCAAGAGCACCATCTTTTGCAAATAATGCTTTAAATGGCTTAACGCTCCAGATCGTCACCATGACTGTTAAAATAGCAAATGGAGACCACGCCTTAGCAATTTTCCCAATGCTATAACGTTGAACCGTAGTAGGTTGCTGAGTCAAAGTTTGACCCGCTTCAGGCTCAAAACGGAAAATATGTTTTGGTTTCCAGAAACGGAACAACACAGTCAAGCTGACCAATGATGCAATTGCAGCGGTAATATCCGGTAATTCAGGACCAATGAAGTTAGATGTAAGATATTGGGCAATCGCAAACGAACCACCACCAACGACTACCCCAGGCCAAGTTTCTTTAACACCACGCCAGCCATCCATAATCGCCATAATCCAGAACAGCACAATCAGCGTTAAAAATGGCAACTGACGACCAACCATCTGGCTAATTTCCATGGTATCTACGCCAGAAACCTGCCCTGCCACAATAATTGGAATACCCATTGCACCGAACGCAACTGGCGCTGTATTTACAATCAAGCACAAACCAGCAGCGTAAAGTGGCTTAAAGCCTAAACCAACAAGGAGTGCAGCGGTAATTGCCACAGGAGCACCGAAACCAGCAGCACCTTCAAGGAAAGTACCAAATGCAAAACCAACCAATAACATTTGTAGACGTTGGTCTTCGGTAATTGACAAAATGCTTGAACGAATAACCTCAAACTGGCCTGTTTTTACTGAAATTTTGTATAGAAAAACTGCCCCAATAATGATCCATGAAATTGGCCATAGACCATAGAAGAAACCGTAAATGATTGACGCAAAGGCCATTTGACCCGGCATTTGATAGAAAAAGAGCGCAATCAATAGTGCAATAATGACTGTGCCTGTACCCGCAATACTGCCTTTTAAACGAAAAACAGCCAATGCCAAAAAGAAGAAAATAATCGGGATTAATGCAACCGCACTAGACAGCCAAATATTATTTAAAGGGTCATAAAGTTGTTGCCACATATTGAGCATTGTCATCTCCTTGAAATGCCGAGGCGAAATTTTTTGTACCTTAAAAGTTTAAACATTTAGCACAATTGGTATTACCAATTTAAATTTAAGTGCAAATATTCTTCCTTAAACCATAGATCTCATCATAAACACAGATATTGGCAAGATCAATCATTAAATTAACATCATAATTGGTATGACCAATATAGCTAAGAAAAATAAAGCTATTTCTAATTTATAAATTTATTTATTAGACTAAAGTCGTAAAAATCTTTCTTATAAATTTAGATATGAGCTACCGAAATGAAGTGAAAAATTTGAATATAAAAACTATAAACATACCTGTTTCATGATCTATGTATAATGTGCACACAACTCAAACCACATGTATTGAATTGAATAATGACTACTTTAACGTGTTTTAAAGCTTATGATATCCGAGGCAAACTCGGCACCGAATTGAATGAAGAAATCGCCTATAAAATTGGCCGCGCATACGGACAAATCTATAAACCAAAGACCGTGGTTGTAGGTTGTGATATTCGTCTAAGCAGTGAGGGTTTAAAACAAGCGACTATCCGCGGTTTAAACGATGCGGGTGTGAATGTGCTTGATTTGGGCATGACGGGAACTGAAGAAGTTTACTTCGCCGCTTTCCATTTAGATGTGCAAGGTGGTATCGAAGTTACTGCGAGCCATAACCCAATGGACTATAACGGTATGAAATTGGTTCGAGAAAATGCTCGTCCAATTAGTGCAGATACCGGTTTAAAAGAAATTCAGGCTTTAGCAGAAACCAATCACTTTGAAGAAGTTAGCCAAAAAGGCACAACTCAAAGTTATAACATTTTGCCTGAGTTCGTCGATCACTTAATCACCTATATTGAACCAGCAAAAATCCGCCCACTTAAGTTAGTGGTAAACGCGGGTAATGGTGCAGCTGGTCACGTGATTGATGCCATTGAAGAAAAATTTAAGGCGCTTAACGTACCCGTTGAATTTATTAAAATTCACCATGAGGCAGATGGTACTTTCCCAAATGGGATTCCTAACCCAATTTTAATTGAAAACCGTGACAGTACTCGAAATGCTGTTCTTGAGCATAAAGCAGATATGGGAATTGCTTGGGACGGCGACTTTGACCGCTGTTTCTTGTTCGATGAAAAAGGTCAATTCATTGAAGGCTACTATATTGTTGGTCTACTGGCTCAAGCTTTCTTGATTAAACAATCAGGCGAGAAAATTGTGCACGATCCACGTTTAGTGTGGAACACATTTGATATCGTAGATGAATATAAAGGTGTTGCTGTACAGTCAAAATCTGGTCACGCGTTCATTAAAGACGTTATGCGTGAACACAATGCGGTATATGGCGGTGAAATGAGTGCCCATCACTATTTCCGTGACTTTGCTTACTGTGATAGCGGTATGATTCCGTGGTTACTTACTGTTGCTCTACTTTCTGAAACAGGACAATCACTTTCAACACTCGTTGAAAATATGATTACCAAATTTCCTTGTAGTGGTGAAATCAACTTTAAAGTAGCTGATACACAAATCACTATTCAAAAGATTTTTGATTTCTATGCTGCTCAAAACCCGGAAATTGACCGTACCGATGGTGTAAGCCTCGACTTTGGTGCATGGCGTTTTAATGTACGTGCTTCAAACACTGAGCCTTTACTACGTCTCAACATTGAAAGCCGTGCAGACCGTCAAGCTCAGCCAATGCAGCATTATGTAGATGAATTGACTGGACTAATTCAGTCTTAATAGAGCTCATCTCAAAGAGATGGAAGATTATTGTTCCATCTCTTTTTGGCTATTCTGCATAATTTTATAAGTATGATTATGTCCATCTAATACATCCTTATTTAGATTTTCATAACCTTTCAACAGCGCTTTTTTATCAAAATTACACGTTTGATTTTCATTAATAAATTTTTGGTGAATGGCACTAAAACAACTCGATACATCATCAACAAATTGATAGTAATCAGACAAAGGCAACCCTGCCAACTTTAATAGTTTTGGAGCAACGAAACTTGCAGAAATATAAGGCTGATTCAAGGGCTTCTTATCTAATTTATAATTGCTCCACACTACAAACGGTGTCTGATAATTTTTTAAATTAGTCCGCTCAGGATCATCTTTAAAAAATCCATAACTCTCATAAACTTCTTGTAGATTCGGTAAATGATCGCCAAAAGCCACTAAAATTGTTGGTCGATCTACTGTCTTTAAATATTCAGCGAGCTCTTTTAGCTTTTGGTTAGCACGTGCAGTTCCAGCAGTATAAGTACTTAACTTTTGCTTTTCAGTCTCAGACAGCTCTTTATTAAATTTATAATTCTGCTTACCAAAACGATCATCGTTATACATAGGATGATTTTCAACAGTAATCGCATAAATAAACTTTGGCTGTTGCTCGTTCTCTTCTAAAGTAGACTTAATCGAATCAAAAATAAGATCATCTGTGGCCCACCCACCCAAGTTAAAAACTGTAGATCGATCTTTTTGGGCAATCATATTTTCAAGTGATATAAATTTATCGAAGCCTAAATCTGGATATACCTTATTCCGATTATAGTAATATCCATAGTTATTATGCATTGCAATCGTTTGGTAACCAATTGAGTTTAAATAATAAGGCAGAGCATAAATTGGCTTTTTCAACTTGGAGACATATAACAACTCATTTGGGAAAAAAGTTGTGTTGAGGCTCGTAAGTACTTCAAATTCAACATTCGCAGTACCTCCTCCAAAAGAAGGAGACAGTAAATTAGAGACCTGATTTTGATGAACAAAAGATAGTAAGTCTTTTGGTAAACCACTATCTAAATGATGAGAATCCCAAAAAGATTCTTCCATCACGATAACAATGTTCGGATATTCCTTCTCATTGTCGTCTAAAGATTGAGCCAAATGATGTTCCTGCAAAATCTGCTGTATCTCTTGCTCAGATACTTTACGATTAGGTAATAAAACACTGGTTACATTATCCAATACCTTAGATACGTAAAAAGTCACAAAACCATAATCTTGAATTTTTCGATAGTCGCCGATCCAGTCATTTCTCGTATTTGGAAATTCTTGTAAACTGGCACAAATCATAGGTTTATTTTCTGAAAAACACGCCCCTGTAGGATTTTTAATAAAATTTAAGTAAATTAAGCCACTACCAAGCAATCCAAAAATAATAATATTGGGAACATAGGTATGAAAAGTGGCTTTACTTTCTTTACGTATAGCAATCAGCAGCACAATAAGAAAGAAAATAATGAGAGTAAAAAAGATGAGCTGTAAATGCCAAGGAGTTGCCTTCATGGCCTCTGGAAGTAAAAAAATATCTTCAGGACTTAAATTACTAAATAAATATTGTTGCTTCTTTTTATTAATAAAATTTAAAAATATAACAAATAATTGACTTAAAAAAAGAGCTGTATACTTTCGGCCAACTATAATAAAAAATAGTTGAATTACTGCATAGTTAAAGAGAATTGAAAAAATAGCTTTTTCTGAAATCAAATAGCTATAAAACTTATCCCATGTCAAGTTCATATCCCATGCAACGTATACACCTACGCAGGTGGATAAAAAAGCAATAAAGATAAATAACAGCTGTTGACGTAAAAAAACCATGACGACAAAAAAGAGGCTAACAGGGGATTATGGCGAATACTAACATGAAAGTAGTCACTACAACTTTAGCCTCTTTTTAGAAAAAAGCCTTATCTCGGCACAACAACAATATCTGCCTGATATTTAGAAAAATTAAATAATTATTTTTTATATCCAGTCGGATTCTGTTTTTGCCAGTTCCAACTATCGGCTAGCATATCTTCCAAAGTATATTGTGGCTTCCACTCCAACTCTTGTTCAGCACGAGAGGCATCTGCATAAAACGCGGATAAATCCCCCTCCCGTCTATCAACAAACTCAGTTGGAATTTGAATACCATTCACTTTTTCAAAGGTTTCTTTAATTTGCAAAATTGAAATTGGAACACCTGTTCCAATATTCCAAGCCCGACAGCCACGACTATTCAAACGATTCGCCAATGCCAAAACATGGGCTCTAGCCAAGTCAACAACATGGATAAAATCCCGTTCACAAGTTCCATCTTTAGTTGGGTAGTCATTGCCAAAAATCAACAGTTTCTCACGTCGCCCTACAGCAACTTGTGTGACATAAGGCATAAGATTATTAGGAACACCTAATGGATCTTCTCCAATCTGCCCACTTTTATGAGCACCCACAGGATTGAAATAACGTAATAAAGCAATCGACCATCTAGAATCTGCCAGTGCTATTTTTTGTAGCATCTGCTCAATAATCATTTTGGTATACCCATAATTATTATTAGGAATACTTAAAAGCATATCTTCATGGTATGGAGATGGATTTAATTCACCATAAACTGTTGCCGATGAACTAAATACAAAATTAAAAACTCCTGCTTTCTCCATTGATTTAACAAGCTGGTTAGTACCTGCAATATTATTATCAAAATAAATTAATGGCTTTTCCTGACTTTCACCAACAGCTTTTAAACCAGCAAAATGAATAACAGCTTCAATATTATAATTTTTAAAAAGCTGATCTAAAACATTTCCATCACGAATGTCACCTTGAACAAAAATTAAGGATTTATTCGCCAACTTTTGTACACGTTTTAGAGATTCTTCAGAGCTATTTGACAAATTATCCAATACAATAACTTCGTGACCTGCATTAAGCAATTCAATACAAGCATGTGAACCAATATAACCAGCACCTCCGGTCACTAATATTTTAGCCATCTGTCTTCCCTAATAATATTTTTAATAAACCTTGTGTTGAAACATCAAAAGTTGAAATATCTTTGATCTCACGATTTAAAACAGGTAATAATTGACTAGCAATTTCCTTCCCTTTTTCAACACCCCATTGATCAAAAGGATTAATATTCCATAAAACTGATTGTACAAAAACCTTATGTTCGTACATTGCTATCAACATACCTAAACTATATGGATTTAATTCTTTTAAAAGAATAGTTGAACTTGGTTGATTACCCTCATATTTTTTATAAGTTGGTAAATTATTTAATTCATCATTCGAAAGTGCCTGATTACCAAATGCTAATAAACGTGATTGAGCTAAACAATTAGATAAAGCAAGATGATGTTGATCTACCAAAGCGGCAGCATTCTCTGCATAAGTAAATTGATTGGCGTTATATCGTTTTACTGGTGCAATAAAGTCACAACTTACGGAATGCGTACCTTGATGCAAAAGCTGATAAAATGCATGTTGTGCATTTGGCCCAACTTCTCCCCAAATAATTGGACATGTAACAGAGTTCACTTTTTCTCCATTACGTTGAGTCGACTTCCCATTGGACTCCATTTCCAATTGCTGCAAATAGGAAGCAAAGTACTTTAAACGCCCATCATATGGTAATACTGCATGAGTTTGAATATTTAAAAAATTATTATTCCAAACTCCGAGTAATCCCATTAAAACAGGAATGTTGTTCTCAAAAGATGTTGTTTGAAAGTGTTGATCTATCGCATAAGCACCAGCTAGTAACTGCTTAAAACCATCAACACCTATACTTAAAGCTATAGGAAATCCAATGCATGACCATAATGAATATCGACCACCAACCCAGTCCCACAGCAGAAGTTGTTTGTCAGGGGATATTCCCCACTCTGTCATTTTTTCAGGTTTTGTCGATACACCTACAAAATGACTTTTTATCACACACTCTCTATCACCCAGAGCTTTTTGCAGCCACTGACGAGCAGTTTCCGCATTTGATAAAGTATCAATCGTACCAAACGATTTTGACGATATAATGAAAAGAGTTGTTTCAGGTCGTAATTGATGTAATAAATCAGATAACTGACTACCATCCATCGTAGAAACAAAATGTATTGCTAAAGGTTTAGCTGTAGGCACTTTAAAATCAGAAAGTGCATGCGTAACCATTAAAGGTCCTAGATCTGATCCACCAACCCCAATATTTACGACATCTTGAATAACTTCACCAGTTACACCACGATACTGCCCAGAATGTATTTGTTTTACTAACTTGTACATGTTTTCAAGTTGTTGATGCACGGATGATGATAACTCATCAAATTCAGTATTAAATCTCGGTAATCTTAGAGCCCAGTGCATCGCTGACCGATTCTCGGTATAGTTTATCTTCTCACCAGAGAACAATCTTTTGATCCAAATATCCAGCTGTTTTTTATTAGCAAATTCGACTAAAGCATTTATTACTTCTATATCTATTCTATGTTTACTAAAATCAAAAGTTATATCGTCATAATGTAAACAAAACTGTTCGAAACGATCAACTTGCTCTGAAAATAATTCATTAAGGTGTTTAGATTTCAGTTTGTCAGCTAATGACTGCAAAGTGTAATTTGGTATATATATGTTTTGCATCAAATGTTCTTCAATTTTTTCATTCATTTTCGTCCAACACCCTCGTAGACAAAGCCGGTTGCTTTAACATAGTCAGGATCATAAATATTACGCCCATCTAAAATTAATGGATGACGCATTTTTTTATGTAATTGTTGAAAATTAGGGCTAAAATAACACCTCCATGCTGTAACAATACACAGTGCATCGGCATCATTAACAACTTCATAAGGATCGTGACTAAGAACTAAATCTTCTCGCTCGCCGTAAATTTTATATATTTCTTGTAATGCTTGTGGATCATGTAATCGTACCTTTGCCCCTTGCGCCCATAATGCGGCTAATATCGTGTGGATAGGAGAATTATTTACATTAGAACTATTTTCCTTGAACGATGCTCCCCATATAGCTATGGTTTTTTCTTTCAGATTTGAATGGTAATAATTCCAAAGTTTCCTAAAAAGAATTTCTTTTTGTGTTTCATTAATCTCCCATACTTGTTGAAGAAGACGGCTTTTAGCACCCGTCTGAGAAACTGCACTTGATAAGGTCAAAATATCATGTGAAAAATTTTCTCCACCAAAACCAGATCCTGGCGATAAATAAGCCGAGCCAATTCGAGTATCTGCACCTAATGCTTGTTTCACATTCAATATATCGATACCCAGTTTCTCAGCAACTAAAGCTAAGTCATTCATATAACTTACACGTGTCGCCAACATGCCTGAGATACTCAATTTGGTAAACTCCGCATCTAAAATAGGCATAAATAAATATTGATTTTCATACCTAAAAAATGGTCGCAATAACTCTTTAATCAATCGTTTTGATTCTTCTACCTCTACACCAACAATAACATGTTTAACATTTAAGACACTATTAATAGCATTTCCCTCTTGAATAACATCGGGAAAATAAACCCAATAGTCATTTGGTAATATTGCTTTTAGTTTTTCAGTTCCATGTAAACCAAAGGTTGAACTATTTATCATTAATCGAGGATGAACTATAGGCCGATGTGATAACAGACTCAATGTATTGAATGCAAGGTCATACTCAGTTGGATTAAAGCAGAAAAAGTAAACTTCCATATCCACAGGAATATCAACCAAGCTCTTTTCAATTAAACTGCCTAAATCTCGCTGTTTGATTAGTCTACGATTTACTTCTTCTTCTTGATATTCGATACCTGAAATATTTTTGTTCAAATATGAATTCTGATGGCACCAATAAACCTGATTACCATACTCAGATAACAACGCTGCCATAACTCCAGCATGTAAAGTGGTACCCAAGATTGCAATTTTCATTTTGTACCCTATTATCTAAGAAAGCTGAATATTTAAGTCTGCAATTAATTGTTTAAAATCCTTTCCTAACTTTGGATGGTTTACTCCATAATCCAATACAGCTTTTAAGTAGCCTAATTTATTTCCACAATCAAACGTTTTACCTCTCATTCTATAGGCCTCAACTACATCATTTTGTTGTAGTGTTGCAATTGCATCAGTCAATTGAATTTCATTACCCGCACCTTTTGATGTGCGCTCTAGAATGTTCATAATTTTGTTAGGTAAAACATAACGGCCAACTACAGAAAGGTTCGATGGTGCATCAGCAATATTAGGTTTTTCAACAATTGCTCGCACCACCTCGTTTCCACCCTCCTGAGGTACTGTCGCAACATCAACGATCCCATATTGGTCTACTAAATGTGGCAACACACTTTCAACCATAATCTGAGCGATATTAACTTTGTTATAACGCCCAATCATTATTTCCAAATCACTTTGCTGATTGGACTCATTTTTAACTAAAACGTCAGGAAGCAGGACAGCAAAATCATCATCACCAACGATATCTTTTGCACATAAAACAGCATGCCCTAAGCCAAGTGGTTGAGGTTGACGAATACTAACAATAGAGACATGATCAGGAATAATATCTGTAATTTCTTCCAAGAGATCGAATTTTTGTTTTTCTATCAAAATTGTCTCTAACTCAAAATTACGATCAAAATAATTTTCTATCGACACTTTCGATGAATGAGTCACTAAAATAATTTGCTCAATACCTGCTTCAACAGCCTCTCGAACAACGTATTCAATTGCAGGACGATCAACGACCGTGACCATTTCTTTAGGAATTGACTTACTGGCAGGTAAGAAACGAGTCCCTAACCCTGCAACAGGAAGAATGGCTTTTTTGATCATTTGTGTATTCACTATAAAAGTTTCTATCTAAAATTAAATAAATCTCGCATGTTATTAAACCGCGAGATGGTTTTGATAAATTTGTATTGTCTAGTCAAATAAAACCTGTTCTTTCATCTCTAAAATTTCATATTTAACGGAAGCTCTAGACTCACTGAAGCACCACTATCTTTTCCTTTAACGTCAGAGTCACTTAACCAAACATTAATCTTTAAAGGAATTTGAGGTTTGATATTATGAGTCCAGGTAAGATCCAAACCTTTTATTTTATCTTTTTGGTCAAATGCATGATTAATTTCGACATTCGATTGATTAACTTGAGTGTAAAACACTCTACCCATTAAACGATTAACTTTATCGAACTGAATATCCCCACCTAATGAAACCAAATCACCATCACCACCAATTGGGTATCCAAGGGGATAACCATTCTGATAATAACCATCAGTGTAAATATAGTGATTATAACTATAACCTAAGTTTTTACCATTTGTGCTAGTGTCCGCCCACTCCACATAAACTGAAAATGGCATATTTTTATAAGAAGCTGCGTAATCCAAACCAGCTAAGTAAGTATTCCTCGAAGGTAAACCACCTGCTTCATCTTCTCCAATTACTTGTCCATAGACACCAATTGGATACCCTAAAGCTTTATTTAAATTAAGTCTAAAATCTATTCCTGCCAATTGATTAGAAGGATCTTCGGCAGGATTATAGACATTATCATTGCCTTTGATCGCCTGCCATAAAGTATTTAAACTTTCAGAACGCCCCTCGCCACCCCATTGCAATACACGGGAAGCGCCTAATTCTAAAAACTGGAATGGTTGAGCCGTTATTCTTAGTCCGAGTAATTTTGCATGCGGGACAGCTTCATAATCTTTCAGTTGCCCGGCAAAAACCTGATACTGCCAAGAGCCAAACCAAGACAACCATTTTGTTTCAAATGGATTTTGTAACGCCCTTTGAATAGTGACACCATAGACAGGCCTACTCGCATCACCACGAATTAAACTACCCTCATGACCAGGGCCCCACCATGTTGGTATTTGACCTGCTATCAACCATTGATTCCATAGCTTAGTAGCAAGATAAGACCCTTCAAGGTTAATATCTTCATTCATCGTGTCTTGTTGATCTTTTTCTACATTAACGCGAAGCTTTGCATCCCAAAATGTTCCACCTGTATTCAATTCCAAATATCCTTGATATTCAGATTTGCTTTTATCCGCAAAACTTTTAGGTAAATATTTTGGATCAGACTCTGCAAACAATCCAATCTTTACAGCGTCATTGTCTAAATTTATATTTTTTTGTATCGAAGCAATAACTTTTTCTTGTACTGAATTTGTCGGTTTTGCATTAGATAAGGCATTTTGAATTTCATCACCGCTCAATGGCCATGTAGATGTACTTATTTGAATTACACCTTGCTGATTCAACCAGTTCAAATCATTACGCAACTCACTGTCATTCAATAAAATTCCTTGCGCAAAAACAACTGATGTTGTTGTTAATCCTAAAAGAAATAATCCCATTAAAATTTGTTTTTGCTTCACCTTCATCATTCTATAATCTCAAAACTATTCGAGCAATGATAACTATCTTATCGAAATTTGAATGTAATTTTCAGTATTTTTTAACCTATAACTGTTGTTTAGAATCTAAAAAATCTATCTTATTGAATTATGCCTTAAAATTGAATAAACTTCTGGTTAATGAAGTTTGCCCAATCTACACTTGCAATACTATTGTAATAAAAACAACATTACACTTGTATTATGATAGATGAACGCAAAGTTTTACCTCTTATGAATACAAAATTAACATACCCAATATCGAATGAAGAAAATCAATTCATGATTATCAAACCTCAACCCCCTCTCAAACGAGTCTTTGATTTATTCTTTGCAATCATACTTTTTATTGTATTACTACCTTTATTCTTACTATTTTCCATTATTGTAAAAGTAGATGGTGGCAGTGCTTTTTATGGACATGAGAGGGTAGGCAAAAATGGGCAGAAATTTAAATGTTTAAAATTTAGATCTATGGCGAGTAACTCCCAAGAACTATTACAGAATCTCTTAGCATCCGATCCAATAGCATATGAAGAATGGCACAGTACCTACAAACTAAAAAATGATCCTCGTGTTACAAAAATTGGGCATTTTTTAAGAAAATCAAGTTTAGACGAGATGCCACAACTTATTAACATCATTAAAGGTGAAATGAGCTTTGTCGGTCCTAGACCCGTAACTCAAGATGAACTGACTCGTTACAAAGACAATGTTATTTACTATCTAGCAGTTACACCAGGTCTGACAGGCCTATGGCAGGTAAGTGGACGTAACGATATTGATTATGAAACACGTGTTTTATTAGACACTCAATACGTCAAAAATTGGTCATTTTTTCAAGACCTAAAAATTCTCGCAAAAACATTTATCATTGTTATTCTTGGCAAAGGCGCATACTAATATGATCATTGAGGACTCCCAACTAGTTTCTGACAAAACAGTTTTCGCCTCTATTGTTATTTACAAACATTCCTATTTAGACTTAAAGCCTACCTTAGACTCCTTAAGTAATACTCCTTCAATACAAAAAATCATTCTTATAGACAATGACCAAAGTGATTGGGCTCAAACTTTAAATAATGAAAAAATTGTTTACATAAAATCTGAGGGTAATTTTGGATTTGGATATGGTCATAATCTTGCAATTCAGCAATATGCAAAAGCCTCAGATTTCTTTTTGATTTGCAATCCAGATATTGCGTTTGAAGCAAACGAATTCGAAAAGTTATTAAATTTTGCGGCAAAATCAGATGCTGGATTATTCTTACCTCGCATATATAAAGGTGATGGGGTAGATCAGCATGGTGCTCGTTTATTGCCCACGCCAATGAACTTATTTGCTCGACGCTTTTCTCCAGCATTCGGAGAAAAGCTTGATCAAAATTATTTACTAAAAAAATTTTCTATTAATAAGCCAATATTTGCTCCAAATTTGATTGGATGCTTTATGCTATTTGCAAGTCATGCACTACTCGACCTTGGCGGGTTTGATGAACGCTTTTTTATGTATATGGAAGATGTTGATCTTTCTAGGAGATGTTATGAAAAATATGGAGCTGTGTACTATCCACTTGCACATGTAATACACTTACATGAACAAGGCTCTTATAAAAACAAAACGCTCTTAAAGGCACACCTCAAAAGTGCTTATCAATATTTTAACAAGTGGGGCTGGTTTATTGATGTCAAAAGAAATCAAATCAATGAAGAATGTTTGAAACAGTTTCTTTAAAAAAAAGACTATCAGTTATCAAACCCGATAGTTCTTGCTTTGTCTTAAACCATCTCTGATCGCTTTAATATAATATTTTATATAGTCAGCTTTCTTGCTTTTAGTTAGTAATAGTAAAATTTGAATACCGAAATTTATTATCATTAACTTTATTACCAGTATTTTTGGAACATAAGGCATTTTCCACATAAAAAATAAATTTCGGATGCGATAATAACGTCTTAAACCAGAATGTACTGGTATATTAAAATTTGCAATTTTTAATGTATCATCACCAATACTATGTTTCATTACTGCTTTTTCGGACATATATAACTTATAACCCTTACTTAAAGCTCTAAAACACCATTCTGTATCTACAAAATCAATAAAAAATTCTTCACGCATCAAACCTATTTCTTTGAGAGCTTTAACTGATACTAATGTGCCAGATGAAATTAAAAAACTTACCTCAATAGGCTGACTAATATTTTCAACTACTATTTTATCAATTAGACCATAACTATTAAATTTTAAAGCTGGAAAATAAAATCCTTTTTTTTCATCAATAAAACGTGGCCCTATAGCCGCAAAATTACTGGAATTAGCTCCAACTTTTTTTAAATCAAAAATTAAATTAACCAGGAAATGATCATCAATTTTACTATCTTGATCAAAAAAAATTATTTTATCAGCACCAAGATCAATAGCTTTCGTTATTCCAGTATTTTGTGCTTTAGCTAAACCTTCATTAGAAGATAATTTAATACACAAAATACTATTTGAACATTCAGAAAACATTTCAAAGAAATCATCATCAGAAGCATTATCTATCAAAATAACATTAAATTTACTAGAAATTAGAGTTTTAACTAAATCTAGCAATTTCGCACGATCTGGATTGTAAGTAACAACTAATGAAAAATTTTTATCTTCCATATCAAGTCCTATTTTTGCAATTTCTAAAGTGAAAAGAATAAGAGGCACAGAAAAAAAGTATAACACCTCCACTTGCACCAAATAATAAAGGATTAGTTGAACCCAACATAACCCAAATTATAAATAGGAAAAATGGAACAATAATTTTATTAATGAAGCTCAAAGAAACTTGATAATTAAAATAATAAATATTATAAAGGATTAGCCCAAATAGAATTAATGTACCAATTAAACCTAAATTCATAAGTATAGACAAGGATTGACTCTCATACAAATACTTTACATCACTAGATCGGATGAAATTTGGAAGATAATAACCAAAACCATTACCAAAAAAAGGAGCTTCTAAAAATTTACTAAATAGAAGTCTATTTTGTAAAATTCTTTCTAAATCTGAATAATAATTTACATCAGCAGCGTCCTTCCCAAATCTTGCAGTTACAGCAGAAATTAAAGTACTTCTAATTGATGGTATAAAACTTAACACAAAAAATAAGAAAGCACTTGATAGGATAAATTTTATTTTCTGCTTTAATTCTATATTCATTACAACAAATAAAAATATTAAAGTAAAAGTTATCAACCAAAAAGCTCTTGAAAATATAAGAATAAGCGATATGGATAGTAACAAAAGCTGAGATACAAGTATAAACTTTTTAGAATTACTTTTTAGAAACTCGAATAAAAGAAAATATATACAAAATGGAAGAACAGAATCTACTGGTAATTGTAATCGCGATAAATTAGTATCCCCCACCCCCATTGTCATAAGGTTAATTTTCCATACATCTGAAATTTTTTCTAAAATATCTATAATTGAAAAACCGATAAAAGTACTTAGAAAAATTAGTAATATTTTCAAAGAAGAAATCAACAGTAAGAAAAACTTAATATTTCTATAAACAACACCATAATCCTGATTTGAAGAATATTTATTGTAAGAAACAGAAGCTAAAAACAAAAAAATAATAATGCTTAGTAAAATATCACTTGACTGGCTTAAAATATAAAAATCTTCATTACCTATACTAAATGAATAAAGAACAAAACACACTAGTACAAACAAAAATGGTAAAATTCTTATAAAGAAAAATGAAGCAATTTTAAGATTAAAGAAAAAATAACTAAAAATAAAAAAAATAAACAATGGATTTCTTAAAAATATTAAACCAATAGCTATTTTAAAGAGGTTGTCAATTTTAAACTTCATATAATACCTTACTTAATAGAGTTAATAACTCTGTAAATTTTTCTCAATATTCTAATATTTAACAACCAGTTTAACAAACAATTACTAGATATGAAAAAATTTGTACAAGCAGTATATATAATCTGACTTTTCTTTTTTTTCTCCTGCACTTTAATAAATCTCTCAACAGCAGTATAAAATGAGCGATCTAGATTACCAGCACTTTTATGATATAAGTGAAAATCAATAACATAACAATTTAACCCTAAATTTATTGCATTTTGACACAAATCAGTTGCATATAGGTGAAAACCGGTTAATAATTGAGAACAACCTATATTATGTTTCATATTAATAATCAGAAAATTTTCATCTAAGCTCATTACCTTTGCTGGAAGATTACCATTTTTTTGCTCTCCATTAGGATCAGTTATATTGATAAAGTATTCCCCCTTCTCGTTTTTTCCAGCATTGCCAGCTACGGCCCAATTATTATCTTTAGATTCTAACTCACTAATACAATTTAATAGCTTATAATAACTATCATAATGAAATAAAATATCTTGATGGCAAAAAATCATATATTCAGATTTACATATTTTTAAAGCATGATTCAAACCAGAATATCCATCAAATGTATTTGAATTTTTATTGTCGAAATAATAAAATTTTATATCTTCACGATCAAAGCCTACTTTTTCAGCACTCTCGACCATTTCATTATACTCTTCAAATCGAGTAACTAGAGTATAAAATTCAATTTTATTTTCAAATACTTGATTTTTTGGCACTTGATACATAAAAATTTCCAATCTCGAGTTAGTTTAACTTGATTAATTCCATTGCTTAATTTTCTTACAAAAACCAAGAAATAACATCAGTGAAACTATTGTTTCTGTAATAACAATTGATACCGCAGCACCATAAATATCATAGTAATATATTAAAATAAAAATATGAAGAAGATGGCTTAGCCCACCTAAAATATATATTTTCCCCAACAACTTAGCTTCACCAATTACAATCAATCCCCATTGACCAAAAAGAATTCCTAGTGAAATCACTAACGGTAAAATAGACAAGATCTCTAATATTTTATAAGATTCATAAAACTCACTACCATAAAGTATAGATACAATAAATCTAGAGCTTAAAAAAATTAATATTGAAATTAAAAAACCTATCAAAGTTAAAATTATACCGAATTTTTTAAATTTTAATAAATATTCTTTCTTATTATTAAAATTGGACAAATTAGGGAAAATTGCCTGGTTCAATGGGCCCATTAATGATTGAGATGTAGTAATAACTTTATCTGCCGATGAATAAATTCCAATATTTCTCAAACCTACAAAAAAACTCATAATAAATGTATTCATAGTTGTATAAATACTTGAGCCCAAGTAACTAACAAATATATATGATGACTCTACAAGTAGATTCTTAGAAAAAAGATAATCAAATTTACAAAATTTTGCTAATTTCAATTTAAATACATAAAGAATTGAAATCAAACCAGATATAAATAATCCTAGGCATATAAAAAACATCGCCCAATTAATATCATCACTTCCATTAACAAAAACAAAAATTAACAACAATGAGACAAATTTTGACAATGTTGTTGGGATCAAGAGAATACTCATTCTCTGTAGACCTTGAAATAACCATATTGGATTTAAAGTTGCTCCCAATAAGGATATAAATCCTATATAAATTAAATATTGGATATTTTTAAATTGGGGAATAAATTGACAAAGTAGGAATGTTAATATAATTGAAAAAGCTAAGAAAAAAAACTTTATTAAAATTGTATGAGTAAATAATCTATTAATTTCTTTTTGATTCTTATTCTCATTAGCAATACTAATTCTCCGGGTAACAGTTAAATTAAACCCAAAATCTATAAGCATCACCAAATACAAGATAATAGCTTGAGATAAAGCTAAAGCTCCCATTCCACTAGGACCAAATATTCTTGACAAATAGGGGATAGTGAGTAAAGGAAAAATATAATTCGTACCCTGAATTAAAAAGAGTATAAAAATATTTTTCCGAACTATGCTCATATAGACCTATATTTTAAATTTAGAAAATACTACGATTACTAATAGCTTCTTTAAAAGTTGGAGCAAGTCTATCTTTATCTGTCAACTTTAATTCGATTCCGCTTTCTATTGGCCACTCAATTGCAAAGTCAGCATCATCCCATACAATACTTCTTTCACACTCTTTAGAGTAATAATCTGTGGTCTTATATAAAAACTGAGTATTATCTTCGAGTGCTATAAAGCCATGCGCAAAACCAGCAGGAATCCAAAACTGTTTGTGGTTTTCACCGGTAAGCTCGACCCCTACCCACTCCCCAAATGTTGGTGAGTTTTCACGTATATCTACTGCTACATCCCACGCTCGGCCTTGTACCACACGTACCAGTTTTCCTTGCGCATGCGGATTAAGCTGATAATGCAAACCGCGCAATACACCTTTTTGTGAAAACGAGTGATTGTCTTGTACAAATTGTGGAACGTCTAAGTCACGCTCAGTAAGTGCCTGCTCAAATTTTTTTTGATTAAAACTTTCCATAAACCAGCCACGGTCATCACCAAACACACGCGGCTCTAAAATGAGTAAACCTTCGATTTTGGTTTCAATAATATTCATTATAATGACGTCCAGTATACCTTGATATAAGAAGCATCATGTAGATATACATAATGCCCTGATTACACTTATTTTGAATGTTCTTGATGCAATTTTAACAAGTACTGACCATATCCAGTTTTCTTAAAAAATTCACCACGTGCTTTAAGTTGGTTTAAATCGATCCAGCCATTGTTAAAAGAAATCTCTTCTAAACTAGCAACTTTTAAACCCTGACGATGCTCAATGGTTTGTACAAACTGACTGGCTTCAATCAGTGAATCATGTGTACCAGTATCTAGCCATGCAAAACCTCGACCAAGTACTTCTACATTTAGTGCTTGTTGCTGTAAATAAATATTATTTACGTCGGTAATTTCAAGCTCTCCGCGATGTGATGGTTTAATATTTTTGGCAATTTCAACCACTGAATTGTCATAAAAATACAAGCCAGTCACTGCATAATTCGATTTTGGCTGTTCTGGTTTTTCTTCAATACTTAAAGCTTTACCCGATACATCAAAATCGACGACACCAAAACGCTCAGGATCATTTACATAGTAGCCAAATACAGTCGCGCCGTTATTTTGCGCAGCAGCACGCTTCAATTGTTCACTAAAATGCTGACCGTAGAAGATATTGTCACCCAAGATCAGAGTGACATTATCTTGACCAATAAATTCTTCTCCCAAAATAAAGGCTTGTGCAAGCCCATCAGGAGATGGCTGAACTTTGTAAGAGAGTTTGATTCCAAGTTCCTCACCAGTACCTAAAAGTTTTTCAAAATTTGGCAAGTCTTCAGGAGTAGAAATAATTAAAATTTCATTGATTCCCGCCAACATCAACACAGACAATGGATAATAAATCATTGGCTTATCATAAATTGGCAATAATTGTTTTGATGTACCCATTGTGATTGGGTATAAACGAGTTCCTGAACCGCCAGCAAGAATAATACCTTTACGTTTTACTTGGCTCATTGAATAATTTCCTCTAAAACTTGTCCTACACCTAGCTTCCAATTCGGTAGGTGTATTTTAAAATTTGCTTGTAGTTTATTTGTATTTAAACGGGAATTTAAAGGTCGTTTAGCTGGAGTAGGATATGCAGTCGTTTCAATTGCATTTACTTTTTGAATTGCTAAAGATTGTCCTTTTTGTTTAGCTAACTCAAATACAAATTGTGCATAGTCGAACCACGAGCATTCACCAGCAGCAGCCAAATGATAATGCCCTAATAAATCTTTTTGTTGCTGAGCACCCATTAATGAATAATACTTTAGTGCATGTGCTGTTACATCCGCAATAAGAGCCGCCCCTGTCGGCGCACCAATCTGGTCATGAATAATACTTAGCTCTTCACGATTTGAAGCTAATTTCAACATCGTTTTTATAAAATTATTACCATGCGAAGCATAAACCCAGCATGTTCTGAAGTTAATAAAAGCACAGCCACTTTGCTCAAGTGCAATTTCACCAAGGCGCTTTGTATTTCCATACAAATTTACTGGATCCGTTAAGTCACTCTCAGACCATGCTTTTGTTCCTTCACCATTAAAAACATAATCGGTTGAATAGTGAACGAGTAAAATATGATGAGTCTGACAAAGTTCAGCTAGATTTTTAACAGCGAGATGATTTATTAAATCAGCGTTTTCTTGATCTGATTCAGCTTTATCAACCGCGGTATAAGCGGCAGCATTTACAATTATATCTGGCTGAACTTTTTCAATAGTTTGTTTAATTTGATCAAAATTAGCCAAATCACCACTTAAACCATCTAAACTTATAGAACGGTCAAGCGCTGTCACCTCGCCAAGTGGTTGTAGAGCGCGTTGTAACTCCCAACCAACTTGTCCATTTTTTCCGAGCAATAATATTTTCATGGTTATCACTCAAAATTTAGGCTTTTTTTGCCTGATATTGTTGTTGTACCCAGTTTTTGTATTCACCGCTTTGTACGTTTTCAACCCATTCTTGGTTGTTCAAGTACCATTCAACAGTTTTACGAAGACCTGTTTCAAAACTTTCTTCTGGCACCCACCCTAGATCTTCTTTAATTTTCGTTGCATCAATTGCATAACGTAGATCATGACCAGGACGATCTTTGACATACGTAATTAAATCAACATAATGGGCCACGCCTTCAGGTTTATTTGGCGCAAGTTCCTCAAGTAACTGGCAAATTGATTTTACGACATCAATATTTTTTTGTTCGTTATGACCACCAATATTATAAGTTTCACCTACTTTGGCTTCAGTAACAACTTTATAAAGTGCACGTGCATGATCTTCAACATATAACCAATCACGAATTTGATCACCTTTACCATAAATTGGTAAAGCTTTCCCTTTTAATGCATTTAATATCACTAGGGGAATTAATTTTTCTGGGAAGTGATATGGGCCATAGTTATTAGAACAATTTGTAATTACTACTGGTAAACCATAAGTACGATTCCAAGCACGTACTAAATGATCTGAGCTTGCCTTACTTGCAGAATATGGAGAACTTGGCGCATAAGATGTCGTTTCATGAAATAAATCATCAGTTCCCTCAAGATCACCATATACTTCATCGGTTGAAATATGATGAAAACGGAATGCTGTTTTTTTATCGTCACTTAAATTATTCCAATAATGACGTGCGGCTTCTAATAATTGATATGTTCCGATAATATTGGTTTCAATAAATGCAGCAGACCCCGTAATTGATCGATCAACGTGTGATTCTGCAGCTAAATGCATAACTAAGTCTGGCTGAAAATCTTTAAATAAAACATCCAATGCTTTACGGTCGCAGATATCAGTTTGAGAAAATTGATATCTTGAATTTTGGTCAACCTCTTTAAGTGATTCTAAATTTCCTGCATATGTCAATTTATCAACATTAAGAACATCATTATTAGTATTTTTGATAATGTGACGAACAACAGCAGAACCAATAAAACCTGCTCCACCTGTAACTAAAATTTTCATAAAATTCCTATGTTAGTAATCTTTACAGCCGAATATCACTTTGTTCTTTGTTTAAAACATATTTTAAATCATATAAAACATGTTCTCCTTTGCCTAAGGAAACAAGTTCCTGTGCAGACATTTGTTTAAACTGGTCATGTGCAACCGCTATTATAATCGCGTCATACCGACCTTGTTTTAATTCCATAATTGGAGCTAAGCCATACTCTGCTTCAACCTCCGCACTATCTACCCAAGGATCATAGATATCAAGATCTAAATCGTATTCTTTTAGTGCTTTTACCATATCTACAATTTTGGTATTTCGTATATCGGGACAATTTTCTTTAAAGCTTAAACCTAAAATTAATATACGTGCCCCTACAACTTGGATACGTTTCTTTACCATTTCTTTGATCAATTGAGTTGCAACATATTCTCCCATACGGTCATTTAAACGACGAGCTGCTAAAATGATTTCAGGATGCAAACCAATCGACTCGGCTTTATGTGTTAAGTAGTAAGGGTCAACACCAATACAATGCCCACCAACCAAACCTGGTCTAAAATTTAAAAAATTCCACTTTGTACCCGCTGCTTTAAGCACATCCTCTGTATCAATACCCATTTTATTAAAAATAAGAGCCAATTCATTGATCAATGCAATATTGACATCTCTTTGTGTATTTTCAATGACTTTTGCAGCTTCAGCAACTTTAATAGTCGGCGCTTTATGTGTTCCTGCTTCAATGATTAAGTTATAAACTTGATCAATATAATCAGCTACCAACGGTGTTGAACCTGATGTAATTTTTAAAATATTAGTGACACGTCGTTGTTTATCGCCAGGATTAATACGCTCAGGGCTATAACCTACAAAAAAATCTTGATTGAACTTTAAACCTGAATATTTTTCTAATTCAGGTATACATACCTCTTGTGTCGCACCTGGATAAACCGTTGACTCATAAACAACGATATCGCCTTTTTTTAAAACCTTCGCAATACTTTGAGATGCTTTTATAAGAGGGGTCAAATCTGGTTGTTTAAAATCGTCAATTGGTGTTGGTACCGTGACAATAAAGAAGTTTGAATTCTGTAAATCTTCAATATTTGCTGTATACGACAAATGCTGTACGTATTTCAACTCATCTGAGGTTACTTCTAATGTATGGTCATGTCCGTTTTTTAACTCCAATATCCGATTTTCATTTATATCAAATCCGATTGTAGGTTTATATTTACCAAATTCAACTGCTAAAGGTAATCCAACATACCCTAAGCCGATAATTGCTATTTTTAGTTGCTCAAGTTGAAACATATATAAAACCTAACCATTTAATTTTAAATGGGGAAACATCATGGACACGACCTACTACGTTAATATAGCAGACTTTAAACAAAATTTTCTCGAAATATACAATCACTGCTTGGCAAATAAAGTATGATTTGGGTTAATTATAGACTACAATCCAATGTCTTCATGCAAAGTATCATTGGATTACAAACAATAAAGGGTTTGAATGTGAAGCATCAAAGCACATTATTATTTTTAGCCATTTCACTTTCGTTTACAGGATGTGCAGTCACCTCAGGCTTACAAACTTATGACTTACCTGAACAAGGTGCTTTTAAAACAGAACAAGGAGCAGAAGTTTCTGTTGTTCAACTCACCCAAAACAATATTCCAAAAATTAGTTCCGAGGCTTTGCGTCCACAAGGAAATATAAGCGCCTTATTTAATACTCCTTTTTATCAATACCGCTTAAGTGCTGGGGATGTTTTATCTATTCAGCTTTGGGCTTATCCTGAAATTACTCCTCCTATTCAAGGTGCCTCTACCGATATTAAAGCATTTGGATACCCTATTGATTCTGCAGGAAATGTACAGTTACCACTTGTAGGACAAGTTCATATTGCAGGGAAAACACTGGCTGAGACCAATAAATATTTACGAAGTCAATTTGCTAAGTATTTAAAAACACCTGATGTTGTAGTTCGAGTCTTGTCATACCAAGCTAAACGCTATTTTGTTAATGGTCAGGTTATGAAAAGTGGACAATACACTTTAGATGATCAACCTATCAGTATCTATACAGCCCTCAGTATGGCAGGTGGTGTAAATCAAGAGTCTGGTGATAATACTGATATTCAACTCATTCGTAATGGCGAAGTTTATAATTTAAATGTCGTTGCACTTGAGAAACAAGGTTATTCACTACACAAATTACTAGTCCAACCCAATGATACGATTTATGTAAATACTAAACAAAATCAAAAACTCTATGTTATGGGTGAGTCTAATAAAAATTCAGCAATTCCATTACGAGATCAAGGTATGACCTTGAGTGATGTATTGGGCGAGAGTGAAGGTGTTAATCCATACTCGGCAAGTGCAGCTCGTATTTATGTCATGCGTACAGATTTACAAACAAAAAGATCAACAATCTATCAGCTCAATTTGAGTAGTATTGGTAACCTTGCATTATCTAATCAATTCCAAATGCAAAAAAATGACATCGTTTATATTGATGCGACTGGTTTAACACGCTGGCAGCGTATCATGAACCAGATTGTACCGTTCTCAAGTGCACTTTATACCTTTGATCAATTAGGTAAAAACTAGCATGCAGTTACAAAATATCTTAGTGGTCTGTGTTGGTAATATTTGCCGCAGCCCAATGGCAGAGTACTTTTTAAAGGCCCAGCATCCTAGATTAAATATCTCATCTGCTGGTATTTCAGCCCTAGTAGGTCATAATGCAGATGACAAAGCGATTCACTGTATGGATCAGTTGAATATTGATATGAGACCACACGTGGCTCGTCAGCTCAGCGCTGAATTAATCAAACAAAATGATTTAATTTTAGTCATGAGTAATAATCAGCAAAAGCATATTGAACAAACTTGGCCATTTGCTAAGGGTAAAATTTTTAGGCTTGGCCATTGGCAAGGGCAAAATATACCTGACCCCTATCAGCATGACCAAGCTTTTTTTGATCAGACTTGCCGCAACATTCAAAGCTATGTGCAAGATTGGCGCACTCAATTATAATTGTATATTAGTTGTAAATTTATGAACCAAAACTCTAAAACTAGCGAAGATAGCATCGATTTAAAAGAGTTATTCTTTTCATTGATTGCACAGTGGAAAATCATAGCGTGCTGCGTGGTCTTAAGTTTAATTTGTGCCTTGCTATACTTACGGATAACGCCAGATACTTATTCTGTAGATGCTATGGTACAAGTTGAGGACAGTAAAGGCGCTGCCTCTGCTGCTTTGCTTGGTGACCTTTCTAAAGTCAGTGGAGGTCTATCTCAAAAATCACCAGCTGATCCAGAAATAGAGATTCTTCGTTCTAGAATGGTTTTAGGACAAGTCATCCGGAACCTTAATCTTGATATTAACGTCAAAGATAATCAATCAGGATTGATCGATAAGTTAATTTCACAAGATAAGAGTAGACTTGATTATCGTCATGAATCTGTACTGTACATTAATCAAAATAATAATTTGATTATACGAGAACTTAAAGTACCTGAATATTATTTAGATAAACCCTTAAAGTTAGAGTTCAAAGGTGCAAATCAATTTACTCTAACCTATAAAAATCAAGTTGTATTTAATGGTCAATTAAACAAGAAAAATATACTAAATACAAATAGAGGTCTTTGGCAGGTACAACTTAATGCTCAAGGTAATCTGAAAGAACAAAGCTATACTTTAACTAAGCTCGCTCTACCAACAGCCGTTAAAAATTTTAATGATATCTATAGTGTTGCTGAAAAAGGTAAAATGACCGGTGTTATTGGTTTAAATTATCTAGGCCAAGATCCTGAGCACATTACACAAGTACTTAATAATGTTTTAAATGTTTATCATGAACAAAATATTGAGAGAAAGTCGTTAGAAACAAAACAGACTTTAGCTTTCCTTGAAAAACAGTTACCAGAGCTTCGAAAGCAGTTGGAAGATTCTGAGATTAAGTTTAATCAGTTCCGTGAAAAGTATAAAACGGTAGATGTGAATGCTGAATCTGAATTATTACTAAAACAGAATATTGATCTTGAAAAACTTAAGATCGAGTTAGAACAGAAGCAAGCAGAGCTTTCTGCTAAGTACACCAATGATCATCCATTAATCCGCCAAATTGATGCACAAATTACAGAGATTAATAAAAAGATTGCTGATCTTAATAATCGTTTAACTCAACTTCCTGAGACCCAACGTTTATATTTACAACTATATCGTGATGTAAAGGTCAATACAGAGCTATATACATCATTACTCAACTCATACCAGCAACTCAAAATCGCTAATGCGGGTGAGATTGGTAATGTTCGCATTATTGACACTGCTGTAGAACCAGTTAAACCAGTTAAACCTAAAAAACTGATTGTTCTCATACTTTCTATTTTTGTTGGTGGTTTTATCGGTGTATTAATTGCATTACTACGCAATATGATGCGTAGCGGAATTAAAGATTCTACTCAAATTGAAAATGAATTAGATCTGCCAGTTTATGCGACCGTACCTCGTTCTCCTATTCAAGAGACTCGTATGATTATTTTGAAAAAGAAAAAGAGTATTCCTATTTTAGCAGTTAAAAGTAGTGATGATATTGCAATTGAAAGCTTACGCAGTATTCGTACTGCGATTCACTTCGCTTTAACCTCAGCAAAAAATAATATTATTATGATTGCAGGTCCTTCACCAGAAGTAGGTAAATCATTCATTTCGACCAACTTGGCCACTATTTTTGCCCAAGGTAATAAACGCGTATTGCTTATTGATGCTGATATGCGCCGTGGTTATATGCATAAATACTTCGATGTTGATGTAAAACCTGGTCTTTCTGAATTACTAAGTGGGCAAGCTGACTTGACACAAGTTTTACATAAAACGCAAGTTGGAAATCTTGATGTCATTACTCGTGGTAAGAGTCCAACCAACCCTTCAGAAATGTTGAGTTCTACACAGTTTAAAGACTTGTTAGAAAAGTTTCAGACTCAATATGACCATATCATTATTGATACCCCACCAGTGCTTGCAGTAACTGACGGTATCATTATTTCTCAGTATACTGGTGTAAACTTAATTGTTGCTCGTTATGCTAAGTCTCATATGAAAGAGCTTGAATTAACAGTTAATCGTTTTGAACAAGCTGGTGTTAAAGTGAATGGCTTTATCCTTAACGATATTCAACGTTCTAGTGGCGGTGGTTATGGTTATAACTATGCCTATGCCTATAAAGCACAAAAAGAAGATTAATTAAGAGTTTTCTTAAAAAAGCCAGATCAAATGATCTGGCTTTTTTATTCGATTTTTAAGTTTCACCAAATTAAAACTAACTAAAATATATAAAAAAACCACTCGTTTTTTTTGTCAAACATTCTATGCTTAAGTCGAAGCATGCTAAGATCGAAGCAGCCTTTTAGACTCAAATGATTATTTTTGGAACCTTTTATGAGTAAAGCCTTACCCATTGCTGTCGCTGTAGTTTTAGGCGGTGCTGCACTTGTACCTGTATATTATGCAACTCAACATCCGACCACAGAAGCCGGACGTAAAGCAGACAAAAATGCTTCTCCAATTCAAAAAATCAGTTATGTTCTTGGTTATGAAGTTGCGCAACAAACTCCTCCAGAACTAGATACTAAGGCATTTGTTCAAGGGATCCATGATGCTCGTGGCAAGCAAGCAAGTGCTTATACTCAAGAAGATTTAAAAGCAGCTGTTGCAGCTTATGAAAAAGAGTTACAACAAAAAATGCAGCATCAAGATAAACCTGAACAAGCTGGCACATCTGCTGAATCTGCCGATGTACAATTCCTTGCTGAAAACAAAACAAAAGCTGGGGTAAAAACTACTGCATCAGGTTTGCAATATATCATTACTAAAGAAGGTACTGGTAAGCAGCCAACAGCACAGTCTGTTGTTAAAGTTCATTATGAAGGTCGCTTAATTAACGGTCAGGTTTTTGATAGTTCTTATAAACGTGGTCAACCTATCGAGTTCCCTCTTAATCAGGTGATTCCAGGATGGACTGAAGGTCTTCAACTTATGAAAGAAGGCGGAAAAGCGACTTTCTTTATTCCATCAAACCTTGCATATGGTCCACAAGAAGTTCCAGGGATCCCAGCAAACAGTACACTGATTTTTGATGTAGAACTCATTTCAGTGAAATAATAACAATCCAGGAGAGTAATTATACTCTCCTGTTTTTTTGGAAAATGGCATGAAAAAAATTAGTTTGGTTATTGCAGCTTCAACAATGAGCTTATCTGTTCTTGCTGCCACGCCGATAACAAATAAAAGCCCAGCAAAAGATCAGTTTAGCTATAGTTATGGCTATTTAATGGGACGTAATAATACTGATGCATTAACAGATTTAAATCTTGATATCTTTTATCAAGGTCTTCAAGAAGGTGCTCAGAACAAGTCAGCACGCCTCACTGATGAAGAAATGGCGAAAGCGATTAATGAGTATAAAAAAACTTTAGAAGCTAAACAGCTTGTTGAATTTCAAAAGCAAGGACAACAAAATACCCAAGCTGGGGCTGCTTTTCTGGCGGAAAATGCTAAGAAATCTGGTGTGATTGCAACAAAATCAGGTTTGCAATATCAAGTTTTAAAAGAAGGTTCTGGTAAAACACCTAAAGCGACTTCTCGTGTAAAAGTGAACTATGAAGGCCGTTTACTCGACGGAACTGTCTTTGACAGTTCAATTGCACGTAATCACCCTGTCGATTTCCAGTTGAATCAGGTGATTACAGGCTGGACAGAAGGCTTACAAACGATGAAAGAAGGCGGTAAAACCCGTTTCTTTATTCCAGCTAAACTTGCTTATGGTGAAGTAGGCGCTGGTGATAGTATTGGTCCAAATAGTACTTTAATTTTTGATATTGAATTGCTACAAGTTTTGCCAAAATAAGTTTTTTAAGATCAAAAAAAGCGATCATTTAAGATCGCTTTTTTTATTTTAATGTTTTAAATCTCTTGGTCTAAAACCTGTAATCAGTAAGCCCATTAAGTAAGCGATTACACCTACTACGCATAGGCCTGCGACCTCAGCAATACGGATCCATTGAGAAAGTTCACCATTATACCAATTTAACCCAAACCAAAGCACTGCAATCATAGCAAGGTTTGCTAAACCATATTGAAGAGCTAGTTTTTTCCAATGTGAGCCAAATCGGAAAATATTACGCTTATGTAGATAGAAGTAGAGCAAACCGGCATTTACCAAAGCTGAGCCAGAAGATGCTAGTGCAAGCGCCATATGCTCAGCATGCCAATTGATTAGTTTAAAGAATCCAATAAATACAACGTTTAAAATGGCATTTGCGGCAACTGACATTAAACCTACACGTACTGGTGTTTTAGTATCTTGCTGCGCGTAGAAGCCTGGTGCAAACACCTTAATGAGCATAAAAGAAATTACACCAGCACTCATACATTGCAATGCAAGTGCTGTCATTTGAGTATCACGTAGGTCAAACTCGCCGCGTTGGAATAAAGCCTGAATAATCGGTGTAGAAAGCATAAATAAGGCGATACTTGCTGGCAAACCAACCAACACAATAACTCTTGCTGCCCAGTCGATCATGCCGCGGAACTTTTCCTGATCTTGCTCAGCATGACGTGCTGAAAGCGAAGGTAAAATCACTGTACCAATGGCAACACCGATTAAACCTAAAGGTAGCTCAGTCATACGCTCTGCACTGTAGAGCCAAGATACCGAACCGTCTTGCATAAAAGAGGCCCAAATCGTATTTAACAATAGGTTAATCTGAGTCACAGACACACCAAATAATGCTGGAAGCATTAATTTTAAAATACGCTCTACACCCTCGTGTTTAAAATCAACTTTGGGTGGAATTAGTAGATTTTTACGCCATAACTCAGGAATTTGTATGGCTAACTGTAAAATACCTGCTGCGACAACAGACCATCCTAATGCTTTAATAGGCTCAGCCATATACGGCGTAAGCCACCATGCACCTGCGATCATTGCGACATTAAGCAATACAGGTGAAAAAGCAGGGGAAGCAAAAGAACCATAACTGTTTAAGATACTGCTGGCAAAAGCAGTCAGTGACATAAACATTAAATATGGAATAGTCAGACGGAACATGCTGACCGCTAAATCGAATTTTTCAGGGTCATTATGGAAACCTGGCGCATACATATAGATGATTGCTGGTGCCAAAACCATAGCCACGAAAGTGAGTAAAGTCATGACCATAAGCAAACAACCAAATACCCGACTAATCAGGATTTGAACTTCAGCATGTAATCGACCTGTTTTATATTCGGTTAGTACCGGAATAAAAGCTTGCGAGAAAGCTCCTTCTGCAAATAACCTTCGAAAGAAGTTGGGAATACGAAAAGCAACGACAAAGGTATCGAAATCTTTACCCGCACCAAACACGTTGAGCAGTACAACATCTCGTACTAAACCCAATACCCGTGACAACATCGTCATTGCACTGACAATAAAAGTCGATCGCCATAATGCCATCGTACTCACCTACAGCTATATATTCGAAAGTCGCTATTGTAATGAAACTAGAAAATCTTTTCGTTGTGAAATGATGAATGAACTCAAGTTTTTTTCTGTGCTAACAGTTGTCTAAAGTGCTGCCATTTAAAATAAGGTCCCGGATCGGTTTTTCGGCCCGGTGCAATATCTGAATGTCCTGCAATATGGTTTTTAATTTCTGGATAAGCTTGGCGAATAGCGGTAACCACATCAGTTAGTACACTGTACTGTACTTCGTCAAAAGGCAAGTCATCACTTCCTTCAAGTTCAATACCAATTGAATAATCATTGCACTCAACTTTAGCTAAATAACTCGAACGCCCTGCATGCCATGCCCGATCATTAAAGTTAACAAACTGTAGGATTTCACCTGTTCGTAAAATTAACAGATGCGTAGAGACTTGCATCCCCTCAATGGTCTGAAAATAAGGATGAACTGACCAATCTAACTTGTTTTGAAAAAACTGCTCAATATACCCACCTCCAAATTGAGATGGCGGCAAGCTAATATTATGAACCACAATCATTTGAATTTCGGTACCAGTCGGACGCTGGTTAAAATTTGGAGAAGGAACTTGTCTCGCCCCTTTTAATTGTCCATCTATAACTTCATACGGTGTGATTTTCTTCATTGAAGTGCCAATAAATTGCTTGCCATTGTTTTAGTTTAAAACAGTTATGTGCTTTTCAAAGTAGTCAGCACGATTGTTTATCGCGATTAAACACATAAAACAGCTTATTTTTAAAGTCGACGGTGCTAATATATCGCAAGTTTTAGGGTCATCGACAAAATGGAAACCGTATGAGCATACCTCAGTCTTTGCTTGAACAGTCAATTCAAATCAATATTCAACAAGCATTACAAGAAGATATTGGGGACGGTGACATTACCGCTATGCTCACGCCTGAAGATGAACAGGCAACCGCGACCATCATTAGCCGTGAAGATATGGTTTTAGCTGGACAGCCGTGGGTAAATGCACTCATCTCAGCTTATGACAATACTGTACAGGTAACTTGGTTAAAACAAGAAGGTGACCGTGTTGCTGCAAATGAAGCCTTTTTAAAGCTTGCTGGTTCTGCACGTAGCTTACTGACGGTAGAGCGCCCTGCTTTAAACTTTATTCAAACTTTGTCTGCTGTTGCAACAAAAACTGCTGAATATGTTCAGCATCTTGAAGGTTTAAATACAAAACTTCTCGATACACGTAAAACTTTACCGGGTTTACGTATTGCACAAAAATACGCAGTAACCGTCGGCGGCGGACAAAATCACCGCCTCGGTTTATTTGATGCATTCTTAATTAAAGAAAATCATATTATGGCAGCGGGCGGTATTGCCCAAGCGATAGCAAAAGCACACCAAATTGCACTAGGCAAACCAGTTGAAGTCGAAGTTGAAACTTGGGATGAGCTCAACCAAGCACTTGAGGCTGGTGCGGACATTGTCATGCTAGACAACTTCAGCCAACAACAAATGATTGATGCCGTAAAACATGTGGCTGGACGTTGTAAACTCGAAGCTTCGGGCAATATCACTATTGAAAACTTACGCGAAGTAGCGACTACTGGTGTCGACTATATTTCTATGGGCGTATTGACTAAAGACGTCAAAGCCGTTGATTTATCAATGCGTTTTAATGCTTAAATAAAATCAGCATCATTATTGGTATTTTTTTGCGACTTAGTCATGTCTGCTGCTTGTGTTTTTTGCCATGCTGACTGAGTCGCTTGTCCCCCACTATCCCGTGGATCGGCAGCCATTAAAACAAAAGTAACTACTGCTAATAATACAATAAAACCTTGTAGCATAAATTTTCCCCATCACTTTTAAAAATTTAGGGTTTCAAGGTAAAAGATAAATATGACTAGGCTTAGGAGATTCTGTTACAAAAGGTAAACCTTTATTTTTATTATTCATCTACATAATAAGATATTACTTCCCTTCATTTATATTTCCCAACATTAGATTGTGCGAGATGTCATCTACAACCTGCCCAAAATCTATAAATATATTGTTTTTGCAATAAATCAGATATATGCAGGAAGAGAACAGGTTTTGTAGATGACAAATGCATTTGGTTACTTTGGGCGAAACCAAAGTAACGAATTAGCTACTTCCACTGGATGAATAAATGATAAGACTCCGTCGTGCTAGCTAATTTAAAATATGATTAACTTAAGACTTCATCTTAATCATTCATCCATTAGAGCAACTTAAGACTCTAAATAACCCATATATGGGTCAGAAATCGAATCTTCTTGAGTTTCTATACGTCCTGCAAAACGGCGGCTAAAAGTAGCATCATCCGCTAATGTCACCGTAAAGTCATACCAACCACCAAATTCAGACATATCCCAAACTAATTCTTTTTCAGAACTATTCGTTTCAATCGTCCATGTCTTATTTGGAAGATAAGCATTTGCTTTGACGTTAAGCTTGACTGACTTATTACCATCGTGACGAACCTTTAAATATAAATTCGCATCACACTCTTCCACACAGACTCTAATTTCTGGTAGTGCTTGAGTTTGATTGATTTGGATCAAATTACCTTTAAACGCGCGGTGGAAACCATTTGGACCAAGTACCCATAAATCGTACTGTCCATTTATAGTATTCCACACATCATCAAGCTGTTTACCTGCCTCAACCATATAGCGACGAGGAGCTACTGTAAGATCTAATCGATTATAGACATGGAAAACGGCTGCTTGTTTACCCGTATTAGAGAACATCAATTTAACTGTTTTTTGAGTGGCATCAACTTTGGCACTGGTGTGCAAAATATATGGCAAAGCACATGATGGTCGAATCCCCATTTCCTGCTGAGGAAATTGCTGCTGGCTCGGTACAGGAACTTGTGGCAATAAAGCTTGAGCAACACGAATCGCATCGGCTTCGGCTTTGGTTTTCTTGCCATCTAGTTCAGCAACAGGCAAAAGGTTCGGTGTTTTAAAATTAAATGCTGTCGTTAAATCACCACATACGGCGCGGCGGTATGGGCTAATATTCGGCTCTTGTACACCAAAGCGTTTTTCTAAAAACTGTAAAATAGAAGTATGGTCAAAGACTTGAGAGTTTACCCAGCCACCACGGCTCCACGGTGAAATCACATACATCGGAACGCGTACACCTGGCCCATACACTCGACCATCTGGCTTAGGTTGAGATTTTGAAGTCGCTACCGCCGGATGATTAAAGTATTCATAAGATACTTGCTGATCGGTTAAAGTTGTTTTTCCATATACAACGCCATTTATATCTTTAAATGGTGCACTCGGTGAAGGAACATGGTCGAAGAAACCATCATTTTCATCGAAGTTCACCAATAAAACCGTTTGACTCCACACTTGAGGGTTTTCAGTTAAAGCATTTAATACTTCTTGCATATACCAAGCACCCTGTACAGGACTTGATGGTCCCGGATGCTCACTGTAGGTCGCTGGAGCAACTAACCAACTCACTTGCGGTAATTTACCTTGAGCAATATCAGCTTTAAAAGTTCCTAAGAAACCACCATCCGGCATGGTATTGGCAATACCTTTATAAAGTGGCTGTGTTGCATCGATTTTTTCATCGTATGCTGGGCATGTTGGGGTGTCATTACTGACAGGTTGACCAGATTGCTCGTTAGCACGGCGATATTGCTTGAAACCAGCTAAAGGGTTATCGGTAAAGTTATCTGGCATGTTTTGATAAACTTTCCATGTCACGCCAGCCTGCTGTAAACGCTCAGGATACGTCGTCCATTCATAACCATCTGTTGATGATCCAATCCCATCAAATTCGTTGACCACACTGGCTACACCTGCACCTGTAGGACCATTCGTTCCAGTCCAGATAAACTTACGGTTCGGGTTAGTCCCTGCATGCATAGCGCAGTGGTAGGCATCACAAATGGTAAAAGCGTTGGCTAAAGCAAATTGATATTCAACTTCTTGCTTTTTATAGTAGCCCATAGATTGCGGCTTTTTATAAGCAACCCAATCACTCATTCGGCCATTGTCCCAAGCAGCTTGGCCATCTGACCATGAGTGAGGCGTTCCTGAAACACGCTGAGCATTTCCTAAACGACTATCTAAATGGTAAGGCAATACTTTATTTTTCTTGGCATCGTATTGCTCCCAGACCTTACGATTTTCTGTCATTGGAATGGTAAAGCGGTCACCAAAACCACGTACACCTTTTAATGTTCCGAAATAATTATCAAAAGAACGGTTTTCCTGAGTCAAAATCACGATATGTTTAACATCTTGAATAGTTCCACTTTCAACTTTGGCATCGATAGCCAGCGCTTTTTGAATACTTAGCGGGAAACTTGCTAGAGCAGCGGTCCCAAACATAGTTTTTGTAGAATTTAAAAGAAATTCGCGACGATTCATTTTTTCATCCTTAATTTTTATTATGGTGCACAGTGCATTTTGCAATTACTGGTTGGCGGTGTTGTTGGCGATGAATTATCTGAGTTGTTGTCATCGTTACAAGCACTGAGCATAAGCGCTAAAGATGTAATAAATAAAAGTGAAAGTTTTCGCATCATTTTTTTCCAAACGGTTTAAATGCGAACTACTAATAAAGCGTAAAAGTGACAGACAAGTGATGTTTTTATGTCGATTTGATGAAGGCATAAAAAAACGCATCCGAAGATGCGTTTTTTAGAAAACTTAAAATTACCAGCCTAAAGCTTCTTGTTGCTTTTTAATCAGCTCGGCAATTCCTTTTTCTGCCATTTCTAACATGGCATTGCTTTGTGCACGAGTAAACGGTTTATCTTCGGCTGTACCTTGAATTTCAATAAACTCGCCAGCTTGTGTCATTACTACGTTTAAATCAGTTTGACAGTTCGAATCTTCTTCATAGCAAAGATCAAGAAGCACTTCATCTTGATACATACCTACAGAAATTGCAGCAACCAAACCTTTAAGTGGATCATGCTTAATTTTTTTCTGTGCAAGTAAAACATTCATCGCATCAACCAATGCTACAGCAGCACCAGTGATTGAAGCTGTACGTGTACCGCCATCTGCCTGAATGACATCGCAGTCGATGGTAATGGTATTTTCACCCAACTTTTTCAAATCAACCATCGCACGTAAGCTACGGCCAATGAGGCGTTGGATTTCTTGAGTACGACCAGTTTGTTTACCACGAGCAGCTTCACGGTCACAACGTGAATGTGTTGAACGCGGTAACATACCATACTCTGCTGTTACCCAGCCTTGGCCTTGGCCTTTTAAAAAGCGTGGCACTGAATTATCAATGCTTGCAGTACAAAGGACTTTGGTGTGACCAAATTCGACCAGCACAGAACCTTCAGCATAACGGGTGTAGTTTCGTGTAATTTTCACTTCACGTAATTGGTCTAATGCACGTTGGTCAATACGCATAATCCTTCCTAACTTCTCTTAAATACAAACTTGGGCATAGTATAGCAAAGGATTTTGACAGGTTGAGTTTATTCCCTACTTTGAAATGTAAGTCTGCACTTTTCATGACTTAAAAATAAAAATAGCCCCTAAAAAGGAGCTATTTTGGATTAACTGAGATTATGCAAATTTAAATTTTGCTTTTAACTTTTCTAATGTCTGCATCACTTTTCCAGTAGTTTGGTTTGGTAATGAACATTTTGCTAAACGTACCCATACACTCCAGAACTGACGCATAAAGCTCGCTTCGTTGTAGTGAATGCCATATTCTGCACAAAGTGCCTTAATCTTTGGCGCTACTTCTTTATAGCGGTTAGCTGGCATGTCCGGAAATAAATGGTGTTCAATTTGATGACTTAAGTTACCACTCATAAAGTGCATCCACTCTGTCCCACTAAAATTACTCGAACCACGAATCTGGCGTAAATACCACTCTGCCTTAGTTTCAGTGTCGGTATTATCCGGCTCAAACGTTTCTGCATCTTCAGTAAAATGACCATTAAAGATCACGGCAGATGACCACAAGTTACGAATAATATTGGCAACTACATTTCCTGCAAAAACTGGTAAAAACATAGGCCCAGAGATCACAGGGAAAAACACATAGTCTTTTAAAACTTGACGCGTTGCTTTTTTACGGACTTTAGCCGAGTCTTTCCAAACCTGTTTCCAGCTCTTGGTTTTATAAACTAATGCATCTTCAAGATGTAAGTTTTGTACACCTACATACCATTCAAAGAAAAACATTAACTGTAGACCGAGTGGAATATTGAGCAGGTGACGAGGTTCCCACTTCTGTTGATCACTTACTCGTAAAATTCCATAACCAACATCATGGTCTTTACCTACAATATTGGTATAGGTATGGTGCACATAGTTATGTGTTTCACGCCAGTCATCACCCGATGCAATGGTATCCCAATCGTAAGTATTACCGTTCAGGCTTGGTTCATTTAACCAATCAAACTGACCATGCATGACGTTATGACCAAGTTCCATGTTTTCTACAATTTTAGAAATGCCTAATAAGCCTGTTCCCAATAACCAGACAGGTGGAATCCAGCCACCAAACATCAACATGCCACGCGATGCAATTTCGGTATAGCGAACAAAATTACGCACTTTGTAGATATATTTTGCATCTTGCTCACCAAGACTTTGCATAACCTCTTGACGAATCTGCTCAACACGGCGACCAAACTCTTCAGTCTGTTCAGGTGTTAAATGAGCAGATTTAGAAACAGTAGAAAATTCTAATGCCATATTCATAGGGTTAATCCTCTTTAATTCTTTTTATAGATCAATCGTGACTGGGCTTAATGCCTGGCTCACACATAGTTTAATTGGACGGTTCGGTTGATCTTCAATTTCACCTGTTAACAGGTTTTGAGTGACCCCGCTCACTTTGGTACAACTGCATTTATTGCAGACACCCATACGGCAACCATGTTGCGGACGTAGTCCTGCTTGCTCTGCACTGCTCAGTAAATTTGTTTCAGCCAAAAACTTGTGTTGGGCACGGCGGAAAATAACAGGCTGTGCGGTATGGGTTCCCGTCACTTGAAGTGGTTGGAAATATTCTTGGTGAAGCTGAGACTGAGCACCTTTTTTGGCATAAATTTCATTTGCCTGTTGCATCATGCCGTGATGACCACACACATAAGTTGCTGTTTGCTCAAAGTCAGGAACCAGCTTCTGTAGCAGGCTTTCAGTTAAATGCTGCTTTTGCTCAGTGGTATTAAAAAAATGATACTGAAGCTGTGGGTACTGCTCTGCCAAAGCTTTTAATTCAGCATGAAAAATTTCCGCACGATTAAAATAAATCACATGAATTTGTTCAAGCTGCTGTTTCAAAGCTTGCTGCAAAAGTGAATAAATTGCAGTAATACCGCTTCCTGATGCAATTAAAATCGCGGGCTGCTGGCCTTGATGCAAAGTGAACTCACCTTGTGGCTGTGAAATTTCAACATACTCACCCACATGTAAAAGTTGAGCTGCGCGAGATACCAAGCCTTGTACTTTAATACCTAAAGCAATTTCACCTTGAGTGGTTACTTCAATAATTGAATAACTACGCTGTTGGTAAACGCCATCGATAAGTAAAGTCAGTAAAATACTTTGACCTGCACAAACCTGATCGAAATTAAAATTACGATTCGGTTTAAGCTTGATCAGCACCATATCGGTATGAAGTGGCTGAACTGCGGTAACTTCTGCAAGTACCCTTTTCCAAGCCCAAGACACATTAATTTTTTGCAAAACAAAATCAACGAAATCTTCTCGAACCCAATGTGGTTGATAGTTAAGTGTTGCGTTCATACGTTCCTCTTTTGTTTCTGGCTATTTATTTGAGTGAACACATGTTCGTATAGTGAACATATGTACACTATATTTATAAGTGTTCACTCAGTCAACACTTGTTCACTATTTTTTTTATGAAAGTTTGCTCTTTTTTGTTAGACTTTGGCTCACGGTTTAAATAGGTTCTTTTAATGTCGATACGGGATGAACGAAAACAGCAAAGTCGTCAGGCACTTCTCGATGCAGCCTTGCATTTAAGTACGTCTGGGCGTTCGTTCAGTAGTATCAGTTTGCGTGAAGTTGCACGTGAAGTTGGTTTGGTACCAACAGCGTTTTATCGCCATTTTCAAGACATGGATGAACTCGGTAAGGAACTAGTCGATCAAGTCGCGCTACATTTAAAAAGCGTTTTGCATCAACTTGGACAAAGTTATTTACAACATAAATCTGCTAAAACCCAAACCAGCATTGAGCTATTTGTGCAGGCAGTGAATCATAGCCCTAAACAATGGCAATTTATGATTGCTGAACGTTGGGGCGGTTCAGAAACGGTTCGTACAGCGATTGCTCGAGAAATCGAATTTCTGATTGAAGACCTAACAACAGATCTGACTAAACTCGAAAATTTTAAACATATTCAAAACCCTCAAGATTTAAATGTCTTATCTACCATTTTGACTAATATGTCATTTACATGGGCAATGACGTGGCTCAACCTCGCCAAACAATATCAAGGTGAACAGCTCAAGCAGCAACAAACTGCCTTTATTGAAAACGCATCTACACAAGTTCGCTTACTGTTTAGAGGGATTGCGAACTGGGAACGATAGAAGCGGCAAATGACAAAAAACAGGTTATGTGGTAATACGTAAACAGAGAAAGAAAAAGGCTCAAAATTTCGAGAAAAGTCTTTTTCTTTTTTACAGGAAGTAAATTATTCGTTAGGCCAAACTGGTGTGGGAATACCTATGAATCTTGATCGTCATACACAGTTTTTAATGCGCAAAGAAAAGATTCTGAGCGTTGCAGAAAAATTGTTACTAGAAAACAATCAGGAAATTACTCTAGATGAATTAGTGGCCGAGCTAGATATTGCAAAAGGTACGCTTTATAAGCACTTTAGAAGTAAAAATGAACTTCTACTTGAACTCATTATTCAAAATGAAAAACAAATTTTAGAAATTTCTCAAAAATATAATACCGACTTTAAAGAGTATGCACCCCGTTACATGCTGCATCATTTGCTCACACCGGGCAAAACGATTCTATTGCATCAACTTGAAGAAAATCTGACCATGACAGAGTCTAAGTTGAAACACCTCTTTGAAGAGCTTTATGAAATTCGTCAGCAACGTATTTTAGCGATTAAAGATATTACTGAAAATTATTTAAAATCATTGAACTACGATATGTCGATTCGTGATTATTTATCATATATCTGGTCACTGACTTATGGCGCATCACTGCTTCTAAACTCAACGTATTATCAGCGTTCAATTGGTTCTCGCCAAAAACTCATTAATTTATATATTAATCAGGCATTGTCGTTGCCAACACAAACCACCAATTTTGATGCACTAAATTTCCAAATCGAAGATGAAAATCATCAAAATTAATTGAATTATTTCGTGATTGTGAAAGTAATTAAATATTAAAAACGGGCTCCTAATGGAGCCCTTTTTCTAACGCAATCAAAATTATTTTGCTTTACGTTCTTTCTCAATTAAGTAGTTAAGTACTTGGGTCACTTTACCATCTTCACCCTGTACCACATATTTACCATTTACCACTACAGCAGGAACACCAGTTAATTGGTACTGTTGAGCAAGTTTATTTGACTCAGCAACTTTTGCAGTTACGGCAAATGAGTTGTAAGTACTGTTAAATTTCTCTTCAGGTACCCCATAACGCGTGAAGAATTTAGCCGCAGAAGCCTGATCAAAAATCTGCTGACCATTCACCTGAATGGCATGGAATAATGGTAAATGTGTGCGCTTACGAACACCTAATGCCTCAGATGTATAATAAGTACGTGCCCCTTGTTCCCATACTTTGTTCATAGCAGCTGGTGTACGTACAAAACGTACATCATTAGGAATTTGTTTTAACCACGTTTGCATATGTGGTTCAAGTTTAAAACAGTGTGGACAACCATACCAAAAGAACTCACGTACTTCGATTTTCCCCGGTACTTCCACTTTGCCTGGATTGGCAATCACGGTGTAGTCTTTACCAGCAACGAAATCTGCTGCCATTGCACTACCCGATACGGCCATAATTGCTGCACTCAAACCACCCAAAACCAATTTTTTCATTGCTACAGCTTTTCCTCTAAGTTGTTATGCATTAGCTTATGCTCTAAATATAAAACAAATATGCTAAATTCGTTTTGCTTCTGTGAAGTTTTTTATTGGGTTTATCGCTTTTTTCCCAATAATCGCTACACTAACGGCGAACTACATCCAAAAAGATAACTCAAGTTTAGAGGTAGCACCATGTCGCAATTGAATGTTGATTTACAAGAAATCGCAAAGTTTGAAGCACTTGCTGCCAAATGGTGGGATCAACATTCTGAATTTCGCCCACTTCATCAAATTAACCCATTACGTTTAAACTGGATTGATGAACGTGTTGGTGGTCTTGCAGGCAAAAAAGTACTTGATGTTGGCTGCGGTGGCGGTATTTTAGCTGAAAGCATGGCTCGCCGTGGTGCAGATGTACTCGGTATTGATATGGGTGAAGCACCTTTAGCTGTAGGTCGTTTACATGCTCAGCAAGACAATGTTCAAAATATTGAATATCGCCAAATTCCAGTTGAAGAATTGGCTCAAGAGCAAGCAGGTCAATACGATGTGGTCACTTGTATGGAAATGATGGAACATGTTCCTGATCCAGCATCTATTGTTAAAGCATGTCAGGCTTTAGTGAAGCCAGGTGGTCATGTGTTTTTCTCGACCATTAACCGTAACCCAAAGTCATATTTATTTGCGATTATTGGTGCTGAATACGTATTACGCATGCTTCCAAAAGGTACGCATGATTATCACAAGTTTATTCGCCCTTCAGAAATGGCACATGACATTCGTAATGCAGGCTTAACTTTAAAAGAAATGACAGGCTTGCACTACAACCCGCTTACCAAGCATTACTGGTTAGCGCCAAATGTTGATGTTAACTATATGGTTCATACAGTAAATACAGGTGCATGATGAAAGCTGTTTTATTTGATTTAGACGGCACTCTCATCGACACGGCTGCCGATTTTATTCGTATTATTCAACAAATGTGCCGTGATGCAAGACGCCCTGTTGTAGAAGCCGATCTTATTCGTACTCAGGTTTCTGAGGGCGCACGTGCAATGGTCAAATTAGTCTATCCAGAACTGGATGTAGCCAATCCAATTTTCTTGGCGCATCGACAAAACTTTTTAGATATTTATGGCAATAATATTGTCGTCGATACAGACCTGTTTGAAGGCATGTATCCACTTTTAGAAGAGTTAGAAGCTCAGCAAATTCCGTGGGGTATTGTGACCAATAAACCACGTGGTTTAAGTGAGTCATTGTTAGATAAATTAAATCTGACTGAACGCTGTGCAGTTCTAGTGTGTCCAGAAGACGTTTCTAAAACCAAGCCAGACCCTGAACCAATGTATTTGGCTGCAAAGCAGTTAAATATACCAGCAAATGAAATTATTTATGTGGGTGATCATCCACGTGATATTGATGCTGGTCGCAATGCCGATATGTATACGATCTTGGCAGCATACGGTTATTTACCTATCGAACATCGTGATGATTTAGCCGCTTGGCAAGCCGACTCGATTGTAAATACGGTGACAGAATTACACGAGATGTTACGTCAAAAGCTTCCTGCTCTACAGGAAAATCAGCGTATGATAGGTTAACACAAGAGTTTTACAGGCTTTTTTAACAGTTATTTATATCAATATAAAAAGAAGGAGGTTTACCAATGAAATATTCAGAATATCAACCTCGTCCAGATCTTCTCAAAGATCGAATTATTTTAATCACCGGTGCAGGTGATGGAATTGGGCGAGCTGCGGCCCTCAGTTATGCTTTACACGGCGCAACTGTGGTTTTGCATGGTAGAACCTTAAATAAACTTGAAGTAATTTATGATGAAATTGAAGGTTTAGGCGCTCCTCAGCCTGCAATTTTACCATTACAACTTTCGAGTGCTTCTGATCGTGATTATGACTTTTTAGTAAATACTCTCGAAAAGCAATTTGGTCGTCTGGACGGTATTTTGCACAATGCCGGCATTTTGGGTGATCGAGTAGAACTGGCACATTATCCAACAGAAGTATGGGATGATGTAATGTCAGTAAATTTACGTGCGCCTTTTGCTCTTACTCAAGCCCTACTCCCGCTTTTACAAAAATCAGATAACGCTTCTGTGGTATTTACCAGCTCTGGCGTAGGTCGCGAAGCACGTGCACTCTGGGGCGCGTATTCAGTGTCTAAAGTCGCAATTGAAGCTGTAAGTAAAATTTTTGCAGCTGAGCATACCTATCCAAATATCCGCTTTAACTGCATTAATCCCGGTGCAACACGCACAGCAATGCGTGCAAAAGCCTATCCTGAAGAAGATCCAAAAACATTATTGACACCTGAGTCGATTATGCCGGCTTATCTTTATTTAATGGGTGAAGATAGTTTGGCGCTCAATGGACAAAGTATTGATGCTCAGGATTAAATAACTATAGATGAAAAGCTAAAATACATTACGGCCGATCATCACATCTGGCTTGGCTATACCTGAAAAGATATATACAAGCCTTTTTTATTATTGATAAAAACTCTGGATCTATCCGTAATTTTAATTGAAGCATTAAATGATCTTCACAGTTTCTCTGCATTTTACGCGTAGAGTATTCACCATGAGAGACATCAGATGTAAACGAGGATGCATCATGAAAAAGTTGTTCACTACCTTAACTCTTTGCATAACCGTACTGACTACTAGTATGGCAAGCTTTGCCGACCCTCCTTTTGATCGAGGACATGGCCCTAAAGGTGGTCCGCATGGTGAATGGAATGATCGTGGACATAAATTTGATCGGGACAATGACGATGATCGTTTCCGCGATGAACGCCGTATGCGTGAAGAACGTGGTTTTGAACGTCTAAAGCAACATCGTTGGCAACCAGGTTATGTCATGCCACAGCATTATCGCGGCAATGGCTATAAAGTCGACTACAAAGACAATAACCTGCCTAAACCAGATCGTAACCAACAATGGTATAAAATTAACAACGATTACATTTTAGTCGACAAGGATTCTAATAGTATTGTAAGCATCCGCGGTTTCTAAGTCTGATAGCTCCTCACTATCAGTCATTAAAAAGGATAAAACCAATTGGTCTTATCCTTTTTTTATTTTATATATCAATTAGATAATAAAAAATTCATATATTCTAAATTTCTTCTTATTTCATAGAAAGTTTTCACATTTATCGTTCTTAGTCTTCACGATTTATCTTTAATTATTCACTAATCTTCAATTATCGAAATTTAATTGATCATTCGAGGTTCATGATGAAAAAACTAACAACAGCAATTGTTCTTTCAGTGAGTGGTTTAATCGCAACAACAGCAATGGCTGCTCCAAATGACCATGATCGTCATGGCAATTACCCAAACCATGACGTAAAAACAGTTAAAGTGATTAAAAAAGACGACCATCGCAATGACTGGCGAGCAGGTCAAGTTGTACCCCGTGAATATCAGCACCCACGTTATGCAGTTGACTATCGCTCACACCAGAAACTAACCAAGCCAGGGCGTTTTCAAAAATGGTATAAAGTGAATGGTAACTATGTACTGGTAAATGAACAAAGCCATAAAATCATTAAAGTGATTCGTTAATTTAACAAAACATCAAACACCCAAATCTAATTTGGGTGTTTTTCTATCTAAAACATGCGACTTTAAGCTTTTTTGTTTAGAATCATCTTTATATCTTTTTGCTGTTGATTCGAGATCGGTATGCCAACTAAGTCTTTAGAGAAATCACATAATAACACCCAACATTATGTACATTGGTTCCGACATTCAGCACCTTATATTAATGCCCATCGCGATAAAACTTTTGTTCTAATGTTTGGCGGTGAAGCCGTCCGCGATCCTAATTTCGAACATATTATTCATGATATTGCTTTATTGCATTCACTTGGTATCCGCTTAATTTTAGTCCATGGCGCACGTCCACAAATTAATCAAAACCTTAAAGATAAAGGTATCGAAACACCTTTTTATGATAACAGTCGTATTACAACACGCGAATCATTAGGCTGTGTCATGAGTGCTGTGGGATCTATTCGGTTAGAAATTGAAGCACTGTTATCTATGGGATTGGCTAATTCTCCAATGTACGGCGCTCGAATAGATGTTGTATCAGGTAATTTCGTAACAGCTAAACCTTATGGTATTCGTGATGGAATGGATTTTCAGCTTACGGGTGAAGTTCGTTCCATAGATACCGACGCGATTGAGCGTCATCTCGATAACGATAATATTGTTTTACTGGGCCCAACTGGTTACTCAACCACAGGTGAAGTATTTAATTTAAGAGCTGAAGAAGTTGCAACGAAAACTGCGACCTATTTAAAAGCAGACAAATTAATCTTTTTAGGTGAACAACAAGGTTTGCTTAATGAAGAAGGACAATTATTGCGTGAATTGAGCCCGCATCAACTTGATTACTATATTCAGCAATACCAGACCAGTAGCCCCACCCTAACCCTACATTTACAGGAAGCAAAAAAGGCATCTTTATCGGGTGTTCACCGTGTTCATTTAATTTCTTACGCCTATGATGGTGCACTCATTGAAGAACTCTTCACCCGTGACGGTGTGGGTACCATGATTACCGATGCGCACTATGAAGAAGTTCGCACAGCCCATATTCAAGATGTGGGTGGCTTAATGAATTTATTGCGCCCGTTAGAAGAAGAAGGCATTTTGGTTTATCGTTCGCGTGAACGTTTAGAGCAGGAAATTAGCCAGTTTGCGGTTATTGAACGAGACGGTATGATTTTGGCTTGTGCTGCTCTTTATCCAATTCCAACTGAATTTAATGAAACTCGTTCGGCAGAAATTGCTTGTGTAGCAGTACACCCTAGTTATCGCAAATCAAATCGTGGTAGCCAAATTCTGCAATTCCTTGAAGAAAAGGCCAAACAACAAGGTATTCGTCAATTATTTGTGTTAACAACACGAACTGCTCATTGGTTTTTAGAACATGGTTTCCACCAAGTCACTGTTGATGAATTACCAAATGCCCGTCAGGCACTATATAACTATCAAAGAAATTCTTTAGTGTTTAAAAAACTGCTTCCCTAGTCTTTGCATTTTTTAAGATATTCTTATTTCAGATAAGCTTAGTCCCAAAAGTACAACCATACATACCATTAATGTATGGTTGTACTTTTTTTAAATCTTTAAATTTTCTTCATTTCATATTTTTCATTTTATTTACAAAAACTTAAAAATTATTTCCTAAATATTATTCTGTTTAATAAATCATTTTTTTGCATAAGTTTATCGCCGAATGTTTTTAGCTTTTTTTTGCATAAATAAAGACTGAATACTTATTTTTTATGAAATAAAAATCCCTTTAGGGTATCTGCTCATCCAATTATTTTTCTTTTTCTCTTTCGGGGAGCACGAAACCACATGGCACTTTTTAATTCCACTTCATGGGCAAAATATTCAGTCATTGCTGCCAGCCTTGCGGGAGTGATGATGCTAGGTGGTTGTGCTAAAAAAGAGGAACAGACCACCACAACTCTAAATATTGGATACCAGAAATATGGCATCCTTCCTATTTTAAAAGCTCGTGGTGACTTGGAAAAAGCACTAAAAGACCAAGGTGTACAAGTGAAATGGGTCGAGTTTCCTGCGGGTCCTCAATTACTTGAGGGTCTAAATGTCGGAAGCGTTTCATTGGGTGAGGCTGGCGAAGCACCACCTATTTTTGCTCAAGCAGCCAATCCAAATTTAGTCTATGTCGCAAACCAACCGGCTGCACCAAAAGCAGAAGCATTATTGGTCCAAAAAGACTCTCCTATTCACTCAATTCAGGATTTAAAAGGCAAACGTGTCGCACTGAATAAAGGTTCGAATGTTCACTACCTATTATTGAAAGTTCTAGAAGCCAACAACTTAAGCTTAAGTGATATTCAACCAGTTTATTTACCGCCATCAGACGCACGTGCTGCTTTTGAAAAAGGCGCTGTCGATGCATGGGTCATTTGGGACCCGTTCTTTGCAGCAGCTGAACATCAAATTCAGGCTCGTGTTTTAGCAACAGGTGAAAACTTGGTGAGCAATCATCAGTTTTACTTAGCTGATCGTAAATTTGCAGAAAGTAATCCCAAAGTACTCAACACTGTTGTGCAAACGCTAAATCAGACTACTGAATGGGTGAGTTCACATCAGGATGAAGCTGCCAAATTACTCGAAAAACCTACGGCACTTGAGTTTGATGTACTCAAAACTTCTATTTCGCGAATGGGTTTTGGTGTTCAACCAATATCTGACAAGGTCGCTCAAGAACAACAATATGTAGCCGATGCCTTTTATGCGCAAAAGCTCATTCCAAACAAGCTCACCATTCAAGATGCCATTTTAAAACTGAAATAAACCCAGCTTGGGCACAGCTTAAATAACGATATAAATGCTGTGCCTTGTCTGAAGGGAACAAGGATATCTATATGCAACATCAGTCATTATTTAATAAGAGTCAGTGGACTCAGTTAGTTAAGCGCTTTAATGCAGTCGCTGTCTTAGGTTTAACGATTGCTGCACCTGCTTGGGCAATTGACCCAACCGTAAAAGAACTGCGTATCGGTTTTCAAAAAAGCTCGATTAACTTCGCGATTGCCAAGCAACAAAAACTATTTGAACAAGAATTTCCAAATGCCAAGATCACTTGGAACGAGTTCCCGGCTGGCCCTCAAATTTTAGAAGCCTTGGCTGTTGGCTCACTCGATGTTGGCGTTACTGGAGACACCCCTCCAGTCTATGCTCAAGCAGCGGGCAAGCCTTTATATTACATTGCTTATGAAGCAGCTAAGCCATTAGCGTCAGCAATTTTAGTTCCTAAAAACTCGCAGCTCACCCAGCTTAAAGACCTAAAAGGCAAACGTATTGCGTTGCAAAAAGGTTCTAGTTCACATTACTTGCTCGTACAGGCTGTGCGTAAAGCGGGATTAAAATGGAGCGACATTACGCCAATTTGGCTCACACCTGCCGATGCGCGCGCAGCATTTCAAAAAGGTGCCGTTGATGCATGGGCAATTTGGGACCCTTACTACGCTTCAGCACAATTAGAAGACCAAGCTCGTGTTCTTGCATCTGGTAAAGGTCTAAGCCCGAACTATACCTTTTATTTAGCCGCTCCAAATTTTGTTAAGCAATATCCAAAAGCTGTTCCTGAACTCATCAAACAGATTAATCAAGCTGACAAATGGGTTCAAAGCCATCAAACAGAAACGGCGAGCGCGATTGGCCAAAGTACAGGCTTAAAACCTGCAACTAGTGACTTATTCATTAAACGTCGTCCACGTCCATCAGCAGCAGCTCCTCTTAACAGCAAAGTGATTGCTGAACAACAGCAGCTTGCAGACATCTTTACCCAACAAGGCATCATTCCAAAACCAATCAGCATCAAACAAGCTGTTTGGGGTGCCAAGTAATTTCAATAGACATATAGGTAATGCACATGAAAATTTTCTGGTTTATTCCTACCCACGGTGATAGTCGCTATTTAGGTACAAGTAAAGGCGCTCGTCAGGTTGACCATGCCTATATGAAGCAAATTGCTGTGGCAGTAGATAATTTGGGTTACGAAGGTGTACTTATTCCAACGGGCCGTTCATGTGAAGACCCGTGGATTACGGCGGCTAGCCTTATTGATGCAACTCAGCACCTTAAGTTTTTAGTTGCGTTACGTCCGGGGGTAACCACACCAGCTTTAGCTGCGCGTATGGCTGCAACATTTGACCGCCTATCGAATGGTCGTGTGTTACTCAACTTGGTGACAGGTGGCGATGAAGCAGAACTACGCGGTGACGGTTTATATGAAGATCACTCAACGCGTTACCAAACAGCCAATGAATACGTAAAAATCTGGCGTGAAATTTTGACACGTTCACATACGGGTGAAGCTTTTACATTCCACGGTGAACGCCTACAAGTAGATGATGCAAAACTACTTTACCCACCTGTCCAAAAGCCTTACCCACCACTTTGGTTTGGCGGTTCTTCAGATGTCGCTGTCGACCTTGCAGCGGAGCAAGTAGACACTTACCTCACTTGGGGTGAACCACCAGCAGCCGTGAAAGAAAAGATCGAGCATGTTCGTGCAAAAGCCGAGGCTAAAGGCCGTAAATTAACTTATGGCATTCGCTTGCATGTCATTGTTCGCGAAACCAACGAACAAGCATGGGCAGCAGCGAACGAGCTTATTCAATATCTCGACGATGCAACTATTGCTGCAGCACAGAAAAAATTTGCTCAAATGGACTCCGTAGGCCAACAACGTATGGCCGCGCTACATGGCGGTAACCGAGACAAGCTAGAAGTCTCTCCAAACCTTTGGGCAGGTATTGGTTTAGTCCGTGGTGGTGCAGGTACGGCACTTGTAGGTGACCCAGAAACAGTTGCTGCTCGTATTCAGGAATATGCAGACCTTGGTATCGATACTTTTATTTTCTCGGGCTATCCACATCTTGAAGAGTCGATCCGTTTTGCAGAGTTAGTATTCCCGTTATTACCAATTGAGACCCGAGCTAAACTTGCTCAGCCAAACTTAACTGGTCCATTCGGTGAGATTATTGCCAACAACTATGTTCCAGACGAGAAGAAGCAAAATAGTTCCGTCAAGGAGCCTGCATGAGCCAAGATGTAAATATTGTTTCACGTGGAACAAAACAAATCGGGCAGCGTTTGCTGCCCTGGATTTTCCCAATTGTTCTATTGGTTGTTTGGCAAATTGCTTCAAGTTCAGGTCTTTTAGAAAGCCGCATTTTACCTGCTCCAAGTGCTGTCATTTCAGCTTTTTGGCATCTTTTGGTGAGTGGCGAACTATGGCATCACGTTAAAGTAAGTGCTGGTCGTGCATTGCTTGGGCTTTTAGTAGGAGGTGGTTTAGGCTTGCTATTAGGTCTGCTCAATGGGTCTTCGCGTTTCGCCTCCACCCTACTCGATACAACCTTACAGATGATTCGTAATATCCCAGCTCTGGCGCTTATTCCGCTGGTGATTTTGTGGTTTGGTATTGATGAAACAGCAAAATTGTTTTTAGTTGCTGTCGGTGTTTTCTTCCCAATTTATATCAACACCTATCATGGAATTCGTTCAGTCGACCCACAATTGATTGAGATGGGTAAAAGCTATGGGCTTTCCCGCTGGCAGCTCTACAAAGAAATTATTTTGCCAGGTGCGATGCCTTCTATTTTAGTAGGTTTACGCTTCGCATTAGGTTTGGTTTGGGTATTACTCATTGTGGCTGAAACGATCTCAGCGCAAGCAGGTATTGGTTATATGACCATGAATGCACGAGAGTTTTTGCAAACAGATGTGGTTCTGGTCGGTATTCTTCTTTACGCCCTATTAGGCAAGTTAGCCGATGTTTTAGCACAAATTTTGGAACGCTATTTACTACGTTGGCACGCTGGTTATCAAAAATAAGGGAGCTTAAAATATGACAAATCTGAATTTAAATATTAATCAGAATGACGTAGAGCTCATTCCAGAAAATCATCCAGAGTCACAAGAACCTGTCGTAGGTGCAGAGATTCTGATTGAACAGCTTTACAAGTTTTATGGTGAGGTGAAAGTTCTTGAAGATCTGAACCTGCATATTCAACCGGGCGAATTTTTAGCGATCGTTGGTCGTAGTGGCTGCGGTAAAAGTACGTTACTACGCTTAATTGCCCAACTTGAAAAAGCAAGTTTTGGAGAAATTAAATTTAAATCTGCGCGACATTTACGCGAAGGGATTACTAACGATGATATTCGGGTTATGTTCCAAGACCCACGCTTACTTCCTTGGCGAAATATTCTTCAAAACGTTCAACTTGGACTACCAAAATCACAACATGCTTTGGCAGAAGAATTACTGGAAAAGGTGGGTTTAAAAGAAAAATCGGGACAGTGGCCTTCACAGCTCTCAGGTGGCCAGCGCCAGCGTACAGCGCTAGCTCGCGCATTATCTCATACTCCACGTATTTTACTGTTAGATGAGCCGTTAGGTGCATTAGACGCGCTCACCCGTCTTGAGATGCAAAGCTTGATTGAGCGTTTATGGAAAGAGCAAGGTTTTACTGCCATTTTGGTCACACACGATGTAAGTGAAGCAGTGCAACTGGCCGACCGTATTATCCTATTAGATAAGGGCCAAATTGCCCAAAGTTTCCAAGTGAATTTGCCACGTCCGCGTAAAAAGAGCATAACTTTTGCCCAGCTTGAACAACAAGTACTCGATGCTGTTTTAGCAACTTAAAGCTGAGATGAGTAATGAGTACCATTTCAACCACAAAATGTCCAATTAACGAGCAATAAAACTGATGATTTATTGCTCTTTTTTGGGGCGAATATAAAAAAATATTTTTAAGAATAACAATAAACTAGTGAATCTCTCTATTTTTTGCACAATAGTATATCTATTGCTCAAATAACTATCCGTTTTTTCACTAAAAAAGTGAGACACCTGTGCACAAATCAAACGATTTACCTTACAATGGGAGCACTATCTTTTTAATTTATGCAGCAAATGGAACAAAAGAAGAGTACTCAAAAGCGCAATCAGCTTCTTGCTGCCGCCCTTGATGTGTTTTCACTATATGGGTTCAGTGGTGCAAGTCTGGATGAAATTGCCCAACTCGCTGACATGCATAAGTCGAATATTTTCTATTACTATGAAAATAAAGAGTCTTTATATGTGGAAGTGCTGACCACAGTTTTACAAAAATGGCTTGCTCCCTTACAAACCTTAGAAGCTGAGTTAGAACCAGCCGAAGCTTTGTCTCACTACTTAATACAAAAAATCGAACTTTCACGTAGCCAACCAAAAGCTTCGCGACTATTTGCTTTGGAAATTATCCAAGGGGCACCCCACATCTTACCTATACTGAAAGGGCCTTTGAAAAAGCTATTTAAGCGCAAAGCTAAGGTTATTCAAACATGGCAAGAAGAAGGAAAAATTTCCCCAGATATCGACCCTGAGCTGTTAATACTCAATATTTGGGGCCTTACACAGAACTATGCCGATTTTGCCACTCAGATGGAAATGGTGACTGGAAAAACGTTGCGAAACCGCAGTATGTTCCAACGCTCGATTGAGCATACAGTTCATCTCATGCTCTATGGCGTATTACCTCGCTAAAATAAAAAAGATCGGCAAATTTGCCGATCTTTTTTTAGAAATGATTTTGATAAAGAGCCAAGAGTTTTTGCGCGCCCAATAATAAATTTTCTTCCCAATCTAAATGAGCGGTATCGTCTGCGCCATCAGTAATATACTTCACTGAAATTAGACGTACACCTAGCTTGTGGCAAACTTTGGCTAAGGCATACCCTTCCATATCCACCACATCACAAGCGACTTTCGGCTGACCCGTTTCAAATGAGTCCCCTGTCCCGCAAATGCCTTTTGGTAAATCAGAAAAATGTGATTGAAGATGAATTTCAGCAGGTAAGTGCTCATCTAACGGCGTTACACCGACTTCAAACCCTAATGGTGAAACATCCATATCACGTTGCACAAAAGTTTTTACTTCGACCAAATCATGTCGATTAAAAGATGAACTTCCTGCCGAACCTAAGTTAATTAGAGTTTTACAGCCTGTTTTTTGAATAACTTCAAATGCTTTAAAGGCAGCATTGATTTTACCGATACCGCTATAATGGACTTCAATACCTGCTTGTTCAAATAAACCTTTAGATTCATTGGGAAGTGCCATAATTAAAGCGATATCTTTGTTCATTCAAAAAGCTCAAATCAAAATTAAATAAATTAGAAAATAAGTATAAATCAGGTGCAAAAGCTTTTTTGCACCTTTTCACTATTACTGCATTTTTTGTTGTAAGGCGATTAAACATGGAGAGAAGAACAGTTGCCCACTATAGGCTCCGGCTAAGGTTTTCTTCATTACAACGCTCCACATCACTAATAATAAAACACTAAGTGCCACTGCAACATACTGTAAAAATACAACTTCAACCTGATGCCCTAAATTAAATAAAGCCAAAATAAACACACCAAGTGGAAAGGTTAAGCCCCACCATCCCAAGTTAAACGGAATACCGGTTTTTGCATGACGAAGCGTTGTTAATATCGCAAGACCTAGCCACCATAACCCAAAGCCTAACAGTACCAAACTCCCTACCACGCCTAATGCTTGAAATACATTGGCAAACTGGTCAAATCCTACATTTGGTGCCACTCTTTTTGCTTGTTCACCTAGCAACAATAGACCTAACGCACCTGTTCCAATTGGACCTAAAGATAACCAGCTAGAAATTGCGACTTCTTTTTCCGGTAACTGATGCAAAGCCATACGCAGCATTAAAATGGTCAAAATAGCGAATGCAGGTAAAACAGAAATTCCCCAAAGTACGTAGCCCGCTAACAATAAATGAAAGCTATGCAAATCTGCTGGTAAATGTGCAACCAACATGCCCGCAGAGCTTGCTGCTACTTCACAAGCAACGACAGGTAAAAGCCAGATTGCAGTCATGGTATGTAGCTGATGGTTCTGTCTACTAAACATACAAAACGGCACAATCCACGCAATTGCGAGTGCTAAAAATACATCGACGTACCATAAAGCTTGAGCAATATGGATTGCAACTTCACCATAAAGCCCGACACCGAAGCTTAAAAAGCCATTTAATATGGTTGCGAGCCCCATCGGTATAGCGCCTAAAAACAAGCTCATATTTGGATGATTAAATACTTGCTTCGCTTCATGAGGGAAAAGAAACCACCGCAATAAATAAAGAACGGAAAAAACACTAAATAGAACAATATTAAATTGCCATAACAAAGTTGCTAGTGTGAATAAAAATGATTTGGCAAATGGAAGCTGAATTAAAATCATACTGACCACACCAGTACCCATAGTTGCTGTAAACCAATTTGGGGTAAAATGCCGTATAACATCTTTACTTTGATTTAATTGGTAAAAGGGTCTTTTCATCTTGAGCCTCTATTCAAAGAGTGGATGAAGCTATAGTAGGATAAATTAATAATAAGAAAAATTGATTTATTTTTATTTAATTCATCAATTTTTTAGATATAAAGGATATTCATATTGAAAAATACCTGAGTAAAAACACAACAACAAGACGAATCTGTGAGATTATGGCAATATATAGCCCTTGCAAAAATAGCCATATTTTAAGTTCATGAAACTGCTTCGTCTTAATGCGTTATCGCCCAATTTCCAGTTGCCGCAAACAGCGGTAACTATTGGTAATTTTGATGGTGTCCATTTAGGTCACCAAGCGATGATTGCTCAACTCAAAAAAATTGCTGCAGCACAAGGCTTAAAAACATTGGTCATGATTTTTGAGCCACAACCGCTTGAGTTCTTTAAAGGCTACGATGCCCCACCTCGTATTAATTCATTACGAGAAAAAGTTGAATACCTCGCTGAACTTGGGGTGGATTACATTGCGGTTGCCAAATTTGACCAGCATTTCCGTAGCATGAGCGCATCAGAATTCGCAGAGTTATTAAAAGACAAATTAAATGCGCAGGCTTTGGTTTTAGGAGATGACTTTCATTTCGGTAAAGACCGTCAAGGCAACAGCGAATTTTTAAGAAATTACGGCTTTCAAGTCACAAATTTACATACGATTGAACTCGAAGGTGAACGCGTCAGTTCAACTCGTATTCGCCAAGTGCTTCAAGTGGGTAATCTCGCTTTAGCAGCTAAATTATTAGGCCGTCCGTACAGTATTACTGGACGAGTTCAATATGGCGACCAAATTGGACGAACTTTAGATTTTCCAACGATTAATGTCCGTCTCAACCGCCATAAGCCTTGTTTAAATGGTATTTATGGCGTTGAAGTCATTTGCGAAACAACTTCGCTAACTCAAAAAGTGCTTCAGGATGACCCTGAAAAGCCAGGAATTGCCGGATATCATGAAAATAGCCTTTATGGTGCAGGTCATGTCGGTACTCGCCCAGCCATTCAGCAAGAACATCCAGAGTGGAGATTAGAAGTACATTTCCCTGATGTTTCTGCTAATCTGTATGGCTTATTTATGCGGGTGACTTTTCTTCACTATCTTCATGGTGAATTGAACTACCCTTCGCTTGAGGCACTTAAGGCAGGAATTGATAATGACGTGCAACAATTACGACAATATCGTAACGACACGACACAATTTCCTTTTTAATTCGAATTTTGATTGTAAAACATGTCGGCTCCCAAGCTGATTAAACTGGAAGACAACTTGCATGAGCGATAAGCAAACTACTGAAAATGCAGTGGACTACAAAGCCACGCTAAACCTGCCGGATACTGAATTTGCAATGAAAGCAAATTTGGCAGTACGTGAAGTGAAATGGTTAGAAGAGTGGTATACCGACAACATTTATCAGCAGATTCGTGCATCGCGTATTGGCAAGAAAAAATATATTTTGCATGATGGCCCTCCATATGCGAACGGTACAATTCACTTGGGTCACGCTGTTAACAAAGTACTCAAAGACGTCATCGTCAAAAGCCGTACTTTGGCAGGTTTCGATGCGCCATATGTTCCGGGTTGGGACTGTCATGGCTTGCCAATCGAACTAAAAGTTGAAGAAAAAGTAGGTAAAGTAGGCGAAAAAGTTGATGCAGCGACTTTCCGTAAACTGTGCCGTGAATATGCGCTAAAACAAATTGATTTACAGCGTGCTGACTTTAAACGCCTTGGTGTTTTAGGTGATTGGGATAATCCTTATCTCACCATGAACTATAAACAAGAAGCCGATATCGTTCGTGCTTTAGGTTTAATCCAAAAAAATGGGCATATCCAGCCGGGCTTAAAGCCAGTGAACTGGTGTATGGACTGTGGTTCAGCACTTGCTGAAGCTGAAGTTGAATACGAAGATAAAAAGTCTGACGCAATTGACGTTGGTTTTGGCGTTGTAGATTTAAAAGATTTAAGCGCTCGTGTAAATGTAGATGTTCAAGACCCAACAGACATCGTGATCTGGACCACTACACCTTGGACATTGCCAGCGAACCAAGCAGTTGCATTGCATGCCGAAATTGAATATCAATTAGTACAAGTAACGACTGAACGTGGTAAACAAAACTTTATTCTTGCTAAAGACCTAGTTGCTTCTGCAATTGAGCGTTACAAGCTTGAAAACCCGGTTGTCTTAGCTGACTTTACTGGTTCAGCTCTTGAAAATCTTACTTTACAACACCCTTTACTTACCGATCGCCAGGTTCCAGTTATTTTAGGTGAACACGTTATCGCAACAAGCGGTACAGGTGCGGTACACACTGCTCCTGGCCACGGTGCAGACGACTATAAAGTAGGTCTTCAATACAACCTTAAAGTTGAAAACCCAGTAGGTGGTAACGGTGTTTACTTACCAACCGCACCAATCTTTGCTGGTGAGCACATCTATAAAGCCAATCCAAAGATTATTGAAGCTTTAGGTGCTGTAGGCCGCTTATGGGCTCATCAACCGATTAAACACAGCTACCCACACTGCTGGCGTCATAAAACTCCTATTATTTTCCGTGCTACACCACAATGGTTTATCAGCATGGATCAAAAAGGTTTACGTGAAGGTGCGCTTAACGCTATTGAAAACGATATCGAGTTTGTACCGAACTGGGGTAAAAACCGTATTGAATCAATGATCGAAGGTCGTCCAGACTGGTGTATCTCACGTCAACGTACTTGGGGTGTGCCAATTCCTTTCTTCGTTCATAAAGATACAAATGAATTGCACCCTCGTACGCCTGAACTCATTGAAGAAGTTGCAAAACTTATCGAACAAGAAGGTATCGATGCATGGTTTAACCGTGATGCAAAAGACTTCATTGGTGAAGATGCTGAACAGTACAATGCTGTTCGTGATACGCTTGATGTATGGTTTGACTCTGGAACAACACATTACGCTGTACTTGAGCAACGTGAAGAATTAGAAAGCCCTGCTGACTTATATTTAGAAGGTTCAGACCAACACCGTGGCTGGTTCCAATCTTCTTTATTAACGTCTATGGCAATTCATAATCGCGCGCCATACAAAGCCTTGTTAACACATGGTTTCACAGTGGATGAAAATGGCCGTAAATTGTCGAAATCTTTAGGCAACTATATTCCGCTTGAAGAAATTATCAAACAACTTGGTGCTGACGGTTTACGTTTATATGTCGCGTCTAGCGACTATCGCTATGAAATCGCAGCATCAAAAGAAATCTTTAGCCGTGTAAGTGATAGCTACCGTCGTATTCGTAATACGCTACGCTTCTTGCTTGCAAACTTAAATGGTTTCAAACCAAGTACAGATGCTTTAGCAGTAGATGACCTTATCGCTCTTGATCAATACATCTTGCAACGTGCGAATGAAGTACAACAAACTATTATCACTGCATATGAAGAAATGAACTTCCATGTCGTGTGTAGTGCGTTAACAAGCTTCTGTATTAATGATTTAGGTGGTTTCTATCTAGACATCATCAAAGACCGTCAATACACCACTAAGGCTGACTCACAAGCGCGTCGTTCTGCACAAACAGCGCTTTATCATATCGTACAAGCATTTGTTCGTTGGATGAGTCCTATTCTAAGCTTCACAGCTCAAGAAGCGTGGCCACTTATTCCAGAACAAACTGAGAAGTATGTATTTACAGCTGAATGGTATGACCTACCTGTTTCATCAAAAGCAAACTTACTTTCTGAAGCAGATTGGCAAACATTGATTAGCGTAAAATCTGCAGTAAATAAACAGATTGAAGCAGCTCGTAACGCTAAACTTGTCGGCAGTAATCTTTCAGCCAAAGTTGAACTTTGGGCAAATGAATCATTACAAACAGTTTTAAACCAACTGGCTGATGAACTCCGTTTTGTTCTTATTACTTCGCAAGTAGTAGTACATCCATTTGCTGAACAAGGTGAAGCAACTGAAATGGAAGGCTTACGTGTACAAGTATCTGCAGCAGAAGGTGAAAAATGTGCACGTTGCTGGCACGTCCTTCCTGATGTAAATACACACGCCGATCATCCTGGTTTATGTGGTCGTTGTATTGTGAACGTCACTGGTCGTGGCGAAGTGAGAAAATATGCCTAATTCACAAGCTAAAAAAGGCTTATTCCAGTTTTATCCACACAACCTCATTTGGCTTGGACTTTCTGTCCTTGCCATTGTGTTGGATCAATGGACAAAGTGGATCGCAAGTACACATCTGAACTATGCAGATCCTGTACCAGTGCTTCCATTTTTAAACTGGACACTATTACATAACTATGGTGCAGCCTTTAGCTTTTTATCTGATGCTGGAGGATGGCAACGCTATTTCTTCACATCTTTGGCAGGCTTAGTTTCAATACTTTTTGTATTTTGGTTGCTACGTATGCCTAAAAAAATGGTGGTGCTACCTGTAGCTATCGCTTTAATTTTAGGTGGAGCACTTGGTAATTTAATTGACCGTATTACTTTAGGTTATGTGGTCGATTTCATACATGTTTATTACCAAAATCATCACTTTCCAGCTTTTAATATTGCGGACAGTGCCATTACTCTAGGTACCATTTTGCTACTCATCGATACATTCTTCCTTGAGAAGCAAAGACCTAAAAATTCGGATGCATAATATGACCGAAATTATTCAACCTAATGAAGAAATTCGTATTACTGACGGTTCTAAAGTTGACCTACACTTTTCTGTTGCTCTTGAAAATGGCGTAGAAATTGACAATACACGTAGCCGTGAAGAACCTGTTAGCTTGACTATTGGTGACGGTAACTTATTACCAGGTTTTGAGAAAGCCTTATTCGGCTTACGTGCAGGTGACCGACGTACAGTACATCTTCCACCAGAAGATGCTTTTGGTCCTTGGAATCCGGAAAATATACAAACTTTTGATACGGTTAAATTCGAACAACGACCTATTCCTGGTCACATGATCGAATTTGAAGATAAAGCAAAAGCAACTTTATTTGGTGTTGTAAAGTCAGTGAATGATGATATTACTGAAATTGATTTCAACCACCCTTTAGCTGGCAAAAATATTACTTTTGAAGTAGAGATATTCAAAGTAACTCCAGCTGGCCAGCAAGGCATTAAGTTGATGTAAAAAAAGCCCTCGATTGAGGGCTTTTTTATTATTTAATCTTTATGCATGACATAATAATCCTTACAAATTCTATATTCTCACGTCCTATGTAATGAATTAAGTTATAAAGATAAAAATCCTTAGGAAAAATATATGCTGGTCTATATTGTCGTGGGAAGTGTTCGTGAAGGACGTACAGCAATTAAAATTGCCAATTGGGTAGAATCAACAATTCCAACATTGGGTCTAAAAGATTTCCAAACTGAAGTAGTCGATTTAAAAGAATGGGATTTACCTCTGTTTTCAGGCTCTCACCCACCCGCTACCGGAATTTATGATCAACCTAAACAACAAGAATGGGCAAACAAAATTGCTCAAGCAGATGCTTTTATCTTTATTAGCCCAGAATACAACCACGGTTACAGCCCAGCTTTAAAAAATGCACTCGACTATGTAGGTAAAGAATGGAGCGGTAAACCAGCCGCATTTATTGGCTATGGCTCCACAAATGGCTCGCGCTCTATTAGCCAAATACGCCAAGTCACCTCAAGTTTAAGTATTGTTGACCCAAATGCTGTAATAGAAATACGAGATATCTTTAAACGCAATAAAGATGAAAAATTTGAAGCCAATGAATTTGAAGTAAAAGGTCTTCAATCAATTGTTGAAAAGCTACAAAAATATCATTTGTCTTAAATTGAATAAAAAGCCTCTTTTCCAAACACAAGGGGCCTTTTTAATTTTATAAACTTTTTAAATAATTCACTACGTCTGTATTACCAGCCATTTCTGCTAACTGTAGTGCTGTGTATTCACTTTTATAAGCAACTTGCGCACCTTTTCCTACCAAGAGCTTCACTATCTCTAAATGATCATTCTCAGCTGCTGCTTGCAAAGCACTATAGCCTTCCTCATCTATCTGATTAGGGTCCTCTCCATCTATTAATAATTGTTTTATTTGCTCTAGATCACCTAAAGATGCCCAATAGATCAACTCTGGAAGAGAAAGTTCTTCATTATCTTCAGGTAATTGAGAGAAAGAATTAAATTTCACGAGATCATGCCAAAATTAAAAGCTTCTTCATTATATCTCTGAATCAGGGCACCTGTACAAATGTTCTTTTAGAGTTGTTTTTTATCTTTATCTTTATTTTATCCATAAAGCAACACCCCGGTTTCTTTCGAGACCGGGGTGTTTGGAATAATGAGCTG
>NZ_JANBNX010000019.1:0-73097 GCF_035615275.1 Acinetobacter sp. IK23 | reverse complement strand
CCAAGCAGACGTGCACAGAAAACAGCAATTCAAGAACGAAATCTAAATCCTGTGCTTGACTTGGAAATGTCCATATAGGACATTTCTATTTGGTTATTAGGTAGGACATTTCTACTTGGGAATAACAAATTTATAATGTATATTTGACCACAGTTAGCAATATATTTCCCACTCTGGTTTCTTGTTTGCTGACTATGTATTGAGCTTTATTCACTAATACAAATTTAAATTTAAGAGACTTATAAAGCCCTAAGAGTCACTACAACATTCTCTAGGCACTTTTTTGTGTTTACTCTTATGAATCATTAGATAATTCTTTTTGTTCAAAGTTAAGGATTAAAATAAACTCATAAAAGTAGCTAGCAGTTGTCATAGTACAAGAATTAGCCTTTCTAGCCTTAAGTGGCTTCACAATTCAATTTTAAAACTATTAATTTATTCTAAATAAATTTTTTCAATTATTTAACTATATTTTAAAATTTGGCTATTTTTATTAATTGAAAATTTGAAGGTTTGTATTTTATGTATCAATTATTTTTGTGATTATTTAAAAAATATATTATATGAACTTCATTATTAATAAAAAACATCCAAGAATAAGTTTAATCTATCTCTGAAAGATCGTGTTTTTATTAAAAGTATTTATTATCAGTAATTTAAATTTACATGGACTGCGATTCATTATTATTGCAAAAGTGTGATTTTATTATCATTTTTATTAAATTAATTATAAAGTATTAACTACTTATATAAATAAAATAATTAGTGAGATATAGGTCACATGTTATTTATTTATTTTTTATTAAAACGAATTTTTATATTGTTTTTAAATAAAAATTATTGTATCTCTTATATTAACTATTTAATAAATAGGTATATATAAAATGAAAAATAATATATTTAAACTTATGGTTTTGGCGGTAATTTCCACTTCCCCACTATTTTGTTATGCAAATAACACAATAATGATTAAAGGAAATATTGTTGAAGACACTTGTTCTACAGTAAATGTTGAAAAAGCATGTGCTCAAATCAATACTCTGAATACGACTATCGATACTCAATATTTAAATAAAGACAATGTATTCAACTTGGCAAGTCATACTGAAAAAATGGATACGAGTATTGAAACAATAACCGCTAATAAAAAAGTAGTAGTTCTAAATTATCACTAAAATGATTAGTCCAGACTCATTTCTGTAGATGAAGTGCTAACATAGAAATTAAGGTGAATCGTTTATCATTTGATCAAAATAATAAACAATTCGCCTTTTATCTTAAAAAATGATTAATTTCTTACACTTTGTTGGGGGAAGAGATAAATTATCGTATATAATTGTTTTATTGATTTTTTTTCAAATATCTATTCTTTCTAGTACTTCTCTTATGTAATTTTTTTATACATTAATTAATACACAATTCTTCTTTTAAAACAATTGATTAGATCGACAAAACTATCCTTAAGTTTAGCTCAAAACTGCAGTTTATTTCTTATTATTTAAAAATAATGTGATGAGGTTTGCATTTTGTTTAAAAAATGTTAGTATCGCCGCATTACTTTTCAAGATGCCAACCTCTGGAAAAGTAAGAGATTAAACTTTTATCCAGACTTTTTGAGAAAACACTATGAAAAAACTTGCTTTGATCGCTGCTCTTTCAGTTGTAGGGATTGCGAACGCTCCCCTACTGGCTATGAAGAGAAAAACCTCATTAGCTTGAGTTTTGATTATCAGCAGGATGGCACTAATACCCAAGTTTTAAAAAATCTTGAACCAAATGCAACTAAAGCAAATGGTGTTGGGGTTCAACTTTTATGGAATTATCAAAATAAGAATCAGGTTATTGGTACTGGCAATAAACTAGAGTTGGGAACAGTGAAATCAAATCAAACTGTTGAATATAACGTACCGCTGACTGCTCGTTACTATCAAACAGCAACAAATGTGACTGCTGGTAAAGTACGTGCAATGGCTACTGTAACGATTCAATATGATTAATCATATTGAATCGTGATTAAATGGAATAAAATTTAAAATTATAAAAACTAATAATACATTTCAACTATTTATTTTCTAACAATTTAATACTTAAGGAATATTTATGAAAAAAATAAGCATAGTTGCTGTTAGTGCAATTACTTTATGCTGGGCCATGTATGAAGTATCTTCTGATAATATCAATACAGCACCGCGTAATGAATCTAACCAAAAAGTTGCATCTAAAAACATTTCATCAACTACAAAGAATGAAAAATTAGCACCTCAAATACTTTTGGCTCAAACTAACTCCCTGAATTCTTCTGCCCCGGTCTGCAAATATAATTTTGACGCGACTCAAGAAGATTATGATTTATGGAATAGTGAACACTCTGATTATTTTCCTATGAAAATATTTCCATTGATAAATGGTCAAAAATTTGGTTTTAAAGTAGATCCTATACTAGAAAATGAGTACGACTACGTAGATTATGTAGCTAGAAGTAAAGCTAGTCTTAATTCAAATAATGATATTGGAGATTTCTACATACAGAATACAGGTATTATTGCCTTTGAAATGGAGCTTAAAGTCCCAACAATAGCAGTTGGCAACTCCTCCTATATCTCTAATATTGATTTTACAGGTGTAACAAATAATGGTTACACAGTTAGATCAAACTACGGTTTTCATACGGGAACTTATGATCCAGACTTTGGTGAGAACCCTCCTACTTTAAATTATTCTGTAGCCTATCGAGTTAGTGATAATAGCGGACCTGATCATCGATACTTCAAGAGTCAAAATATGACAAATAATATAAATGGATATCAACGTTTAGGCATCTATATCAACCAGAATACTAAGCAGGTCGGTTTTATTTTAAATGGTGTTGATCAGGGCTATCAATCTACTTTGCCAGCTCCACTTGAAAATATACATTTTTCTATTATGAGTGGTATAGCAATATATTCTAACCAATTATTTGGCCAAGAGTTGTCGAGTGAACTCATTACTGACCGTAATGCGCTACAGTTTAGCTATCCTCAAGGCACAACTGACATGTGTGGTAATGCCCTCTAAGATATAAAACTATAAGTCATAAAAAAGGGCTGAATCACAGCCCTTTTTTCTTTTATTTAGAAGTGAATGACAGTACGAATTGATTTACCTTCATGCATTAAATCAAAAGCTTCATTAATGTCTTGTAGGGGCATAGTATGAGTCACAAAAGGTTCAAGTTGAATTTCACCTTTCATCGCATCTTCGACCATTTTAGGAAGTTGTGTACGGCCTTTCACACCACCAAAAGCAGTACCTAACCATTTACGGCCTGTCACTAACTGGAATGGGCGTGTCGAAATTTCTTGACCTGCACCAGCAACACCAATAATAACGGATTGTCCCCAACCACGATGTGCGCACTCTAGAGCCGAGCGCATAACATTGACGTTACCAATACATTCAAATGAATGATCTACACCCCAGCCTGTCATTTCTACAATCACTTGCTGAATAGGTTGATCATAATCTTTAGGGTTTAAGAAATCTGTAGCACCAAACTGTTTAGCAAGTTCAAATTTATCTGGGTTTGTGTCAATTACAATAATACGTCCTGCTTTTGCCTGACGTGCACCTTGTACAACAGCTAGGCCAATACCACCTAAGCCAAATACCGCAACCGAGTCACCTTCTTGTACTTTTGCTGTGTTATGCACGGCGCCAATACCAGTCGTCACGCCGCATCCAAGTAAACAAACTTGCTCGTGATTCGCCTCAGGATTGATCTTAGCTAAAGATACTTCAGCAACTACCGTATATTCACTAAAAGTTGAACAACCCATGTAGTGGTAAATCGGCTCACCATTATATGAAAAACGTGTAGTTCCATCTGGCATTACACCTTTACCTTGTGTAGCACGTACAGCAACACATAGGTTTGTTTTTCCAGATTTACAGAATAAGCATTCTTTACATTCTGCAGTATAAAGAGGAATAACATGATCACCCGGCTGAACGCTTGTTACGCCCTCACCCACTTCAACAACGACACCTGCGCCTTCATGACCTAAAATCGCAGGGAAAACACCCTCAGGATCGTCACCAGATAGTGTAAAAGCATCGGTATGACATACCCCTGTATGGGTAATTTTTATGAGAACTTCACCTGCTTGAGGTGGTGCAACATCAACTTCAACAATTTCTAAAGGTTTTCCTGGGGCAAAGGCGACAGCTGCACGAGATTTCATCTTTGGGTTTCCTTTAAATCATTCGGTATTTATAGTCGAGCAAAATAGATTATATATTGGTAATACAAGAGCTTAATTTTGCTTAAATTAAATTGGCTTTCATGACAATCCATCACAGCATAGCCAGTCAAGTACGTCTAGGCAAGCATGTTTTTCAAAAACAAGAAGCCTCTTATGTTAAGAGGCTTCTGATTAAATTGTTTATATATCAAACAGCTTATCTTTACTTATAGGTAAATATCTGGTGGATATGGTGTGTTATCACTAATAGGTGTATATAGCGTATTTTCAACAAAAAAGCCATTTGGAGCTTGAGTAGTATCAATCGTAATCGAGTCAAACATCACTTGTGGATATGCCCAGATAAACTGCTTCATCAGACCAAGCGATAAGTTGTTTTGCATATCTCCAAAAATCCGTTGCCAGATCGGTGTACGATATGGTTTGTTTTTATCGAACCCGTAGATATAAGCAATAGATGCATCTGGTACAAATCCTGATAAATAAGCCACTTTATTTACAGGGTAGCCTAAATCTTGAGTTGGTATTTGTGAAACAGCCTGATGAGCTAAATCTAGTTTCGCTTCTAAAAGCCAATCATAGGCTTCCGTCATGATGTAATCAAAATTTGGATAAGAATAGTGCTCACTTGGATAGTTGATATAAGTTGCTAAGGTTTGTATTGGAGAACGAATAGATGGGAAAAAGATTAATGGACACACTTGAGCATTTGAATATTTTGCTTTAATCGCTGTTCGAATATCTTGGCATGTTTGTCCTAATTTATTTCGTAACCATGACTTAAACTCATCGTATGGAGTTCCGGTCTTATTCATTGCATCATAAATTGTTCCCAAATCCGGCGCATATAAACCTGTATCTGCATTAAAAGCTAACTTAGTTGGATAGTCATAGACACATGGTAAGTTCGTATCCGTGTTGTACCACCACCAAGGCTCACCAATTTGCATGTTGACATCACACCCGCCCGTCACCAAGGTATCTGCAAACTCAATAAAAACTTTATGTAAGTATGCCAAAGCATTTTGATCACATAAACTAAAGAAATAACTTGGTGGCTGGTAGCCTGTTTTACCCAAATTACTATTCCAGTCGCGCTGTGCCCAAAACTCATTTGCTCCTAACGAGTACATTTCAAAACTTACCCCAAAAACGGGTTGCATATTTGCATTATGCAGAGCTTGAGCATATTTCTCATGCCATTTACGGGTACATGGGTTAACGACATCTTGTCCTGTAACGAGTGTGTCTGGAATCTGGAATCTATTAATATCACTTCTCCAGATCATTTCAGGATAATGTGACATACCACAGTAATGGTTAATAAAACCGTGATATCCCAAAGCAGCCATGTTATCGACAATTCGCTGTGGATTCAGATCGTAATGGTCGTCATAGCTAGTACATAAGCCATAATTATGCTGAGGTACGATCACTCGGCTTAGATTTAACTGTGCATTTGTACCAGTAACGACTGAATTGGTAATACGAATATAACCATCTTCTGACTGACTCAAGGGCAAAGATGAGTGGGCGTTATAGCTACTCGTAAACGCTGAAAATGAAATTCGCTGAATATTGGTAACTGGAAAGCTGTCTGTAGCTGAGAAACCTGCTTTAACTGTATCCCAATTAATATGAATATGAGCAGATCTTGAAGATGGATTATTGGCGTAGTTAAACAAGACAATATACGCGATTTTATCTACCCCATTGTCGTTATAGTAAACAGTTAGAGTTGGCGTTAATGACTCATTATTTAAAACAGGCATAGAGGATGACAGTTCAATGTCAAAGTCCCATATCACGCCTGAATAGCTATACTTAGTTTCATAAGCTAAAAGTTTATGATCTTTAGTGTCATACGAGTTCCAACTAATACCTGCTAAGTCTGTAGTCATACGTGAGCGGAAAGTTGCCTCAAAACCATTGCCATAATTGGTAATAGCAAAAGACATACTTTGTGGGCCATCTATTGTCCAATAGCTTGGACTGAACCTGTCAATAAGTATATTTTGAGTAATGGGTTGAGGAGAAACCGTAGAATTATTTTGTACATTTTGTGAGTTATTTATCATGTCATAATGCTCTTAATGGCTTTAAGAAGTCTTATATTAAATAATTATTTTATTTATATTGTTTGGATAAGTAACAATTGAGTTTAATCTACGAAGAGTAGATAATTATTATCATTATTAAAATAATATGAACCTAACACATTATTTTAGTTCTAAAGTGGACTTTGCAATAAGGAGCAATGAATGCCAAATCCTTCTCGGTTAGGACACTTTAGAATAGTGTTACTTTTGACTCCAGCTTTATCATTATTAAGTGGTTGCAGTGATACAGCATTTCATAAAAATAATAAGCCCACAGTTATTTCTTCAAGTATTGCGAAATCTTATCCAGAGCCAGATACATACTTGGGTGAAAAGCTGCAACCAAATGAAAAGTTAGTGGCTCAGCAAATATCCACAATTATTGAAGAATCTATCCGAAAAGAATACTCACCCGGCAAAGCCTTAAGAGATGCACATCCTAAAGCACATGGCTGTGTTCGTGCCGAGTTTCATGTACTTAAAAATATTCCAACTCAACTTGCAAAAGGTGTATTTATTCCCGATAAAAGCTATGAGGCATGGATACGATTTTCAAATGCATCTAACGATGCTTCTCAAGCAGATATTGAAAAAGATGCTCGCGGCATGGCTATAAAAGTCTTAGGTGTACAGGGTGACAAAATTTTAGAGAGTGAAAAGGAAGCGACAACTCAAGATTTTATCATGATCAATCATCCAGTCTTTTTTGTAAATGACGGTCAAAGATATCTTTCATTTATTCATGATGTGAACAATAAGGGTTTCTTTAATAAACTCCACATTCCTTTTGCCCTAGGTTTTAAAGGAACAATCAATGCTTTAGGAGCTCGTAATTCTAAAATTTCCAATCCACTCTATGCACGTTATTGGTCTATGGTGCCCTATCAATTAGGATTAGGTAATGACCGTCAAGCTGTTAAATATTCAGTAAGAAATTGCTCGGCGGTGTCCCCAGCTTTCCCTGATCATCCAAGCCATAATTTTTTAAGAGAAGCTTTAAAAGATACTTTGCAGAAGCAAGATATTTGTATGGAATTCTTAATACAGCAAAGAACTTCAAATAAAATGCAAGTTGAAGATGCAATGACTGAGTGGAAAGAAACGGAAGCACCTTTTTACCAAGTTGCGACTCTTCATATACCAAAACAGAGCTTTGATACACCTGAGCAAAATCAATTTTGTGAAAATCTCTCTTTTACGCCATGGCATGCTTTACCTGAGCATAAGCCTTTAGGCGGAATAAATAGAATGCGTAAAATTATTTACGAAGATATAAGTAGAACTAGACATGAGATGAATTCTGCTCCACGTCATGAACCGTGATAAATTAACTCGGCTTAATGAAATTTTGAATAAAAAAACCGCCCCAGAAGGCGGTTGCTGAATTTTAACAGCGATATATAGAAGTGTGGTGGAAACACTTCTATATTCTTTAAATTATTTTCTTTCTTTTACCATTTTTTTAAAATCTTCCGATTTAAAGTACTTAATGATCAGTTCACCATCATCATTTTTCTGTGCAGTTTCTGACGAATTTTTATAGTGGTCAAACTCACTATTAAACTTAAAATCTGGGGGAATTAACTTTGAAATAGAAGGAAGTCTAGTTTCTCCACCAGTAGTGATTCTTTCAATAAATCCTGCTAGCCATAAAATATACTCATCTTTATTTTTATAACTAGGCATCAAACTAATATCAATTTTAACGGCGCACTGATCTAGTGGTTTGGTTAGACACTCTTCAAAATCAATGAAGTTATATTTAAGCTTAAACTTGGTGTCTTTAATTTCTTTACGAATCACTGCTATTAAGTTGTTTAGTTGTTCGGTGGGAATATTTGAAAAAAGATCTTGATCTTTAAATCGTTTATAAACCTTTTCAGCAATCATCAAATATTGGGGCATGTCCTATCTCCTTTTTACCTTCCTTCTTGGTCGGTTGCTTACTCAGCCTTTTAAAGAAGTATGATACAAAACATGTGTTTTCTTGTGATTCTTAAATATCCAAATGTAATTAATGTGTAGTTGTGAAATTTTATTGATAAATAATTCACGGTATTTGTACTGAAAGTGTGGTGCGTCTCAGTTTTTAACGGTAAATTTTTAGTGTTGGTAATAGCAGCTTTCAAAATACTTAACTACATCAATTTTAAAAAAAGAAGATAATCATTTTTAACTTTTGATTATCTTCCCTTATGTTTAAATCAATTTTCTAAATATATTGATGTGCTTCGCTTGGGAAAGAACCTTCTTTTACAGCTTTAACATATTCTTTAATAGCAGACTCAATACTTGATTGTCCTTCCATGAAATTTTTCACAAATTTTGCCGGCTTATCGTTTAAACCCAACATATCATGTAAGACCAGTACTTGAGCATCTGTATCGGCACCAGCACCAATTCCAATCACTGGTATAGAAACCGATTGACTGATTTGTGTTGCAACAATAGAAGGTACACATTCAATCAACAGCATTGCTGCTCCAGCTTCTTCTAAATGCTTTGCTGTATTAATTAAATTTTTTGCTTGGTCTTCAGTTTTACCTTGAACTTTAAATCCACCCAAAACATTTACAGATTGAGGTGTTAACCCAATATGAGCACATACAGGTACGCCATTTTGAGTTAATTTATGAATTGATTCAGCAAGCCATGAATCTCCTTCGATTTTTACCATATGTGCTCCGGCTTGCATTAAAAGGCCAGCATTTTTTAGCGCATCTTCCAGCGTTCCATAGGTCATAAATGACATATCAGAAATAATAAATGCGTTAGTATTTCCGCTTTTAACACAAGCAGTGTGATATACCATTTGTTCAGTTGTTACAGGTAAAGTGCTGTCATATCCCTGTAATACCATACCTAAAGTATCTCCAACTAGCAAAACGTCTACTCCTGCATTATTTGCGACCTTAGCAAAGGTAGAGTCATAACAAGTCAGAACAGCTATTTTTTGTTTTTGTTCTTTCATAGCTTTTAATGTCGTTAAAGTTATCGTTTTCATAGCTAATGATTCTAATCTTTAAAGAAGGATTTAAAGGTTAGTCTTTTTTGAAAGGTAAAATTTACCAAAAAATAATATATAAGATAACAGTATTAGAAAAATCTTCTAAAGATGAGATAAAAATTAATTTATTTTTCTTTATTATATTGATTAATATAATTACGATTTTTTCTTAATTTATGAATTATTATCAAAGGATTATGCACCCTTTTATTTTAAATTTTTTATTTTACAACTATTAAATTCAACTTGAATATTTAAAGAGATTTAATTAAAAAAATTATATATATTAATTATATAGATATATTTTTAACATCGTAAAAGATAAGCTTCACTTCTATTTTTTTCACTTTCTTTTTAGTTTCATAAAAATATGCAAAAAATAGTCAAATTGGTAATGTTAACCAAAATATATGACTAAATTTCATCAGATGTACGAGCAATATAGTACTATGGCCTTAAGTGCTTGGGGTTTTACTGATTTACCTTCTTATACAGATAGATACGATCCTAATGAGAAAGATATAGTGATAAAGACAAACAGCTGGTTGAATGATGATGCAGCAGAAGAAAAAACGCGTCAGGGTCTTACCGCCTTTGTAGCCCTCGATGATGCATTTATGAGTATCGCCTCACGTATATATGTCATTAGAAATGCCAAGGAAAGCATAGATCTACAATATTATATTTGGACTAATGATTTTGTAGGTAACCTGATTCTGCATGAGTTACTTAAAGCGGCAGATCGAGGAATAAAAGTTCGACTGTTAATTGATGATCAAAACGGTATAAAGCTTGATGGCATATTAAGAAGTCTTTTACAGCACTCCAACTTTGAAATCAGACTCTTTAATCCTTATAAATTTAGATACTTAAGAATATTTGATTATATTTTTCGCTTCAAAAAAGTGAATCACCGCATGCATAATAAACTTATTATTGCGGATGCCACGATTGCAGTAACAGGCGGTAGAAATATTAGTAGTGAATACTTTGAAGCAAGCAGTAAGTTTCAATTTACTGATATGGATATTTTGTTCTATGGAGATGCTGTAAGACATGCCCAAGCTGTATTTACTGATTTTTGGGAAAGTACCTTAAGTGTAAATGCAACTGATATTATTGGAACTTGTGCTGAGCATCATTTAAAAGCTCTAAGAGAGCATTATGAACAATTACATCATGAAGGCCAAAGCCTCACAGAAGATAAGCTTTATGATGCCCAGAGTTATTTAAAAGAGCTTTTAGAGCATAATCCTATTCAGTGGTCTAAAGCACACTTTGTGGCAGACTCACCCAAGAAGATTTTAGGAACAGCAACTGAACATGAAATGCTATATGGGCAAGTCATGTCTATTATGGGTAAACCTAAGCAGCATTTAGAATTAGCTTCGGCTTATTTTGTACCAACCCAACAAGGTACATATTACTTAAAACAACTACGAGTTGAAGGAATTAAAGTTCGCGCGTTAACCAACTCTTTTGCCGCAAATGATGTTGCGATCGTACATGCTTTTTATAGTCAATACCGCGTAGAAATGCTTAAAAATGGTGTTGAGCTTTATGAGTTTAAACCTGTGCTAGAACGGCGGCGTAGAACTTGGTACGAAATTGTAACGGGTAGCGTTATACCAGCAAAAGGTAAAAATAAATCCAGTTTGCATGCTAAATTTTTTGATGTAGATGGCAAAGTATTTATTGGTTCTTTTAACTTTGACCCCCGCTCTACCTATTTAAATACCGAAGTTGGCTTAGTGATTGAGTCTAATCAATTACAAACCCAAATTTCCGTTATGTTAGATCAACACTTAACTCAAGTGGCCTATCAACTGAAATTAAATAGTGAAGGACAAATTATCTGGCTCGATTACCAGTCGAATGGGCAAGTGATTGAATATAATAAAGACCCGGGAACTAGCCGCTTTCAACGAACAATGATTAAAGCCGTTTCTTATCTGCCTATTGAATGGATGATGTAATTTTTCAATATTACAAGAATCCGATTTTATTAAAGAATTGTTGATAGGCTTCTGCTTTTTTCTCAAGAGCTAATGGATATGCTCTAGAAGAAGATGGTAACCGATATAAATCAATATTGCGGTCTGCAAAGTAAGTTGATGTTGATGTCCCAATTAAAGGTTTTTCCGTATTTTCAGGTAAAACCGAAATTAAGGTATCAGTTGCTTTATCGCCTGTCGTCATAATTGTCCGGCACAAAGGAATTTGCTGAAGTAAAGCAGCCAAGTCCGTTGGAGTCACAATTTCCAGAAATTTATCGGAAGCATTACCCTTGAGGCGTTTAATTTGATAAGCCGTATCGAAAATAGCAATACCTGTTTCAGTTAAAAACTCTCGGATACGTTCTTCATTGAATGTTTTTTGATTTTCACTTAAGAAAAAGGTTTTATCTTTGAAGAAGATTAAGCCAAAAATTCTCCACATGTCATTTTGAAAATTTGGATAGTAAAAGTCCATCTTCCATTTATTACGAGGTGGTGGAAAACTCCCTAGCATTAGTAAACGAGCATTTTCAGGTAAAAATGGTTGTAGTGGATGGGTTTCTATCTCAATTATCATAAAAAATCAGTATTTACTTCAAAGTTTATAAATAACTTAACGCATTTTCAGATTAATCACGAGTCAATAAATGCAAATTCTGTTAATCAAAACGTTAAGTTACTTCATTTGACTCTTGTTGAGGTATGCTGATTTTAAAAATGCTGTGGGAGTTCTCGTTGATGTAATCTACCCTTCCTTTATGTGCAATCACCAGCGCTTGTACAACTGAAAGTCCTAAACCAGTTCCGCCTAGCTCTTTATTTCTTGACTGTTCAAGCCGAAAAAAAGGATTAAATAATTCTTTATGATGCTCAGCTGAAATACCTGGTCCTTCATCTTCTATTGCTAAAACCCAATCCTGTTGATCACATTGGGTTGAAATTTTTAACTTACCGGGATTTGCGTATCGCGTAGCATTATCAAGTAAAGCAATTAAAACTTGTTCTATTCGTCTATGATCGCACTTCACTTCCGGAGCTTGAATATTGAAAGTTACTTTAAGTTGAGCAGTCTGTAATTTTTCTTGAAACATGTGCACGACTTTATAGGCAGTCTCATTAAAATTAATCGTTTCAATATTAAGTCTGAGTTGTTGGTTTTCAAAAAGACTTAAAGTGCGTAAGTCTTCCACAAGGTTGGATAAGCCTTCAACTTGACTCAGTAAATTTTTAAATAAAACCGGATCTGGTTTAAAAACACCATCGATAATACCCTGTAGCCGTCCTTGTAAAATGGTGACAGGTGTTCGTAACTCATGGGCAATCGCTGCATTCCAGACATGAGCGTTCTGTACAGAAGTTTCAAGCTTTTGTGCCATATCATTAAAATTATGCATGAGTTCAGCAATTTCAGAAGTATGATGCATAGAGCTTTCTACACGTGCAGTTAAATCACCCTGACTAATTTTTTTTGCTGCATCTGCTAGTAGGTTAATTGGCACAATAAAACGTTGAGCAAGCTTAATTCCTAAAATAATGGAAAATGCCGTACCAAATAGAAGTACGGCGAACAGCCATATGCCGTCTAAGTAGTGAAAAAACTCATCGCTCTCTTTTAATTTTTTAAGAGAAATAAGACCGACTTCGATCGCAACATAATAAGTACCATAACCTAATATGAGCGAACTCAACGTAACAATTAGACTGGTAAAGCTAAGTGCAATAATCAATTGTTTACTAATGCCGGTTTTATTTTTCATGCGGATTATCCAAACGGTAGCCTACTCCACGAACATTAATCAGCATGTTCTCTAAACCTAGCTCTTCCATTTTCTTTCGTAGCTTACTGACATGGCTATCAACAGTACGTTCAAGAGCATCCCGATCTGGTAAGCAATGATTCATCAGTTCCGAGCGGGTAAAAACTTTATGTGGATGAGGTAGCATCAACAGCAAAATTTTGTATTCAGTTAGGGTCAAATTAAGCGCTTGTTGCTTGTTATCTAAATATATATAGGCAGTATGTATTTCAGTATTTACTTCAATATTTTTATAAATCAGATTTCGGTTAGACATTTGCTGATTTTGTTGGGTGCGCCGTAATACTGCTTGTACGCGTGCAACCACTTCATTGGGATTAAATGGTTTTACGACAAAGTCATCTGCCCCAATTCTTAGAGCCATGACTTTATCAATTTCTTGATCTAAAGCAGTCAACATAATTACAGGTGTGGCTGATTTTTGTCGAATTTTATTTAGAACTTCCCATCCACTTAATTCGGGCATTTTTATATCGAGTATGACCAAATCAATAGGTTGAGTTGCATGTATTTCAATGGCCTGTTTACCATTCATGGCACGCACAACACGCATGCCTTCACGTTTTAAATAATGCTCAATTATATCGCCAATATCATAGTCATCTTCAACTACAAGAATAAGTTTATCCTGACAATTAAACGTAAAGGTTGACTCAAACATAGCAATAAAACGCGATAAAAATTTGATTTATGATACGCGCATTTTTTCTTAAGTCTCCACACTTTTTCCACATATTAGTGATTTTAGTTACACACACATCAAAAATAATGCCAGCATCTAGAAGTCCATTAGGTGTTACAAAAGTGCAGAAGCATTTTTTAGTTCCATTCATATTCTCAATTAGTCTTGTTTTGCATGGCTGTGGTAAAGAACAAGCGACAGATCAAACACAAGTGCAAGAAGCTAAAGTCACTGTTTTAGCCCTTCAACCACAGTCTGTGAATTTTAGTGAAAACCTCCCTGCACGTGTTCAGGCTTTCCGTACAGCCGAAATTCGTCCTCAGGTAGGCGGTATTGTTGAAAAAGTTCTGTTCACCCAAGGTAGTGAAGTCAAGGCTGGACAACCTTTATATAAAATAAACTCGGAAATTTTTGAAGCTGATGTAAATAGTAATCGAGCTGGCCTAAATAAAGCAGAAGCAGAAGTTAATCGTTTAAAAGTACAACTTGAACGCTATCAACAACTCTTACCAAGCAATGCAATTAGTAAGCAAGAAGTAAGTAATGCCGAGTCGCAATATCGACAAGCGATTGCAGATGTTGCCCAAATGAAAGCCTTGCTGGCTCGTCAAAATCTAAATTTACAGTACGCCACAGTACGAGCACCAATTTCAGGCCGTATTGGTAAATCGTTTGTGACCGAAGGTGCTCTAGTCAGCCAAGCTGATAGCAATACAATGGCTACCATTCAACAAATTGACCGTGTTTATGTCGATGTAAAACAATCTATTGGTGAATATGAGCGCTTAAAGGAAGCTTTACAAAGTGGCGAGTTATCTGCCAACAATCAAAAAGGTGTACAAATCTTAAATAGTTTAGGACAGCCTTATAACGTATCGGCAAAAATGCTTTTTGAAGATATTAATGTCGACCCTGAAACAGGTGATGTCACTATCCGTATTGAAGTGTCTAATCCTGAACGAAAATTATTACCGGGCATGTATGTTCGCGTCAACATTGAACGTGCCTCTGTTCCTCAGGCTTTACTTGTTCCAGAACAAGCTATTCAGCGCAATATGAACGGCGACCCACAAGTTTATGTTGTAAATGCCAAAGGTATTGCAGATGTACGCCCTGTAGAGCTAGGCCAACAATATCAACAATTTTATCTCATCAATAAAGGCTTGAAAGCTGGAGATAAAGTTGTCGTTGAAGGGATTGAGCGTATTCAGCCCAACCAAAAGCTAGCAATTTCAGCATGGAAAGCCGCTTCGGCAACAAATACGGTGAAGCAAGGAGATACTAAATGATGTCTCAATTCTTTATTCGCCGTCCTGTTTTTGCATGGGTAATTGCGATTTTTATTATTTTATTTGGTGTACTGAGTATTCCAAAGTTGCCTATTGCACGCTTTCCAAGTGTTGCACCTCCTCAGGTGAATATTACGGCAAGCTATCCTGGCGCTACTCCTAAAACAATTAATGATAGCGTGATTACGCTCATTGAACGGGAAATGTCTGGAGTAAAAAATTTACTCTACTATAGTGCGACAACTGATTCATCAGGAACAGCTGAAATTACTGCGACGTTTAAACCCGGTACTGATGTCGATATGGCTCAGGTCGACGTACAAAATAAGATTAAAGCGGTTGAATCCCGCTTACCGCAAGTTGTTCGTCAACAAGGTTTAGCAGTCGAAGCATCATCCTCGGGCTTTTTAATGCTGGTCGGTTTAAACTCACCTAATCATCGTTATTCAGAAGTCGATTTAAGTGATTATTTAGTCCGTAATGTGGTCGAAGAGCTTAAACGTGTTGAGGGTGTCGGAAAAATTCAGTCTTTTGGTGCTGAAAAAGCAATGCGGATTTGGGTGGACCCAAACAAATTGGTTTCTTATGGACTCTCAATTAGTGATGTAAACAATGCGATTCGAAGCAATAACATTGATATTGCACCGGGTCGGCTTGGTGACCGCCCTTTAGTCAACGGGCAGCTAATAACAGTGCCGTTATCTGCCCAAGGTCAACTCGAAACAGTTGAGCAGTTTAAAAACATTAGTTTAAAGAGCAATATTAGCGGAGCCCATATTAAGTTATCGGATGTAGCCGATGTAGAAATGGGCGCACAATCATATAACTTCGCAATTTTAGAAAATGGTAAGCCTGCGACAGCTGCGGCAATTCAGCTTAGTCCTGGTGCAAATGCAGTAAAAACAGCTGATGCAGTAAAACAAAAAATTGATGAATTAAAACCAAACCTGCCTGAAGGTATGCAATTTAGTATTCCTTATGACACTGCACCTTTTGTTAAAATCTCGATAGAAAAAGTAGTTCATACATTACTTGAAGCCATGGCGCTGGTTTTTATTGTGATGTATGTATTTCTTCATAATGTTCGCTACACCTTAATCCCTGCGATTGTAGCGCCAATTGCCCTGCTTGGCACCTTTACTATCATGCTTTTGACAGGTTACTCAATTAATGTGTTGACCATGTTCGGTATGGTGCTTGCAATCGGGATTATTGTCGATGACGCGATTGTGGTGGTGGAGAATGTTGAACGGATTATGGCAACGGAAGGCTTATCGCCCAAAGAGGCTACCTCTAAGGCCATGACAGAGATTACCAGCCCGATTATTGGTATTACCTTAGTGTTGGCGGCTGTATTTCTACCTATGGCTTTGGCAAGTGGTTCGGTCGGCATTATCTATCGTCAGTTTACGATTACCATGTCGGTTTCAATTTTATTCTCGGCATTTTTAGCTTTAACCCTCACTCCCGCACTTTGTGCAACATTGCTAAAACCAATTGATGCTCATCATCAAAAAAAAGGGTTTTTCGCATGGTTTGATCGAAGCTTTGATAAAGTCACAAAAAAGTATGAAGTTATTCTGCTAAAAGTTGTTAAGCATACAATTCCGACTCTCATCATTTTTGTGGTGATTACAGGTTTAACTTTTGCTGGTATGAGATATTGGCCAACCGCTTTTATGCCTGAAGAAGATCAGGGCTGGTTTTTAACTTCATTCCAATTGCCTTCAGATGCAACTGCTGAACGCACTCAAAAAATTGTTAAAGAGTTTGAAGATCATTTAAATGAACAGTCCGATGTAACAAGCAATATTTCAATTATGGGTTGGGGATTTAGTGGTGCTGGTCAAAACGTTGCGCTCGCTTTTACAACCTTAAAAGATTTTGGTGAACGTAATAAATCTACAACCGACTATACCAATTTCGTTAATGCAGAAATGGCGAAAAGCAAGGAAGGTACAACGATGTCAGTACTTCCTCCAGCCATTGATGAATTAGGTACCTCTTCAGGTTTTAGTTTGCGCTTACAAGATAAAGCAAATTTAGGAATGCCAGCTTTAATCGCAGCACAAACAAAACTCATGGAAATGGCGGCTCAAAACAAAAAGTTTTATATGGTTTACCCTGAAGGTTTGCCACAAGGCGACAATATTAGCTTGAAAATAGACCGTGAGAAATTAAATACCTTAGGCGTAAGCTTTGCTTCTGTTTCAGATATTATTTCGACTTCTATGGGGTCAATGTATATCAATGACTTCCCAAATCAGGGTCGTATGCAACAAGTGATTGTTCAAGCCAATGCACAATCACGTATGCATTTAAAAGATATTTTGAGCTTGAAAGTTGCTGGTGCAAATGGACAACTGGTGTCTTTATCTGAGGTGGTCACTCCGCAGTGGAACAAGTTACCGCAGCAATATAATCGCTATAATGGCCGCCCTTCATTAAGTATTTCTGGCGTTCCTAATATTGGAGTTTCTTCAGGCGATGCAATGCGAGAAATGGAAAAATTGATTGCTAAGCTTCCCCAAGGCATTGGCTATGAATGGACGGGTATTTCTTTGCAGGAAAAACAGTCTGAATCGCAAATGGCATTTCTTATTGCTTTATCGATGTTGGTCGTGTTTTTAGTGTTAGCTGCACTTTATGAAAGCTGGTCAATTCCACTTTCAGTTATGTTGGTTGTTCCTTTAGGTATTTTTGGTGCTATTTTAGCGATTATGTTAAGAGGAATACCAAACGATATTTTCTTCAAAATTGGTCTGATTACTATTATTGGTTTATCTGCAAAAAATGCGATCTTAATTGTTGAGTTCGCAAAAATGCTCAAAGAAGAAGGTATGAGCTTAATTGAAGCAGCAGTTGCGGCAGCGAAGTTACGTTTACGTCCAATTTTAATGACTTCTCTTGCCTTTACTTTTGGTGTGATTCCGCTGGTAATTGCAAGTGGTGCAAGTTCTGAAACCCAGCATGCGTTAGGGACTGGCGTGTTTGGAGGTATGATTTCTGCGACAATTCTGGCTATATTTTTCGTACCGATTTTCTTTATTTTTGTGTTGGGAGCAGCCGAAAAACTATTTTTAAAGAAGAAAACTAACTCATAAAACTCATTGAGGCGGAACCCTTTGTTGTTTCGCCTCAATCATTTCTTTTATATTCATCTAAAGCCAAATTATTTAAGAGTTTAATACCTTAAAGACTTTACCTGTTCTAGGATGAGCAAAGGTATTGTCTTGATCTAAATTGATGACTTTGTCTGAAATCACAATCTTAGAAAGAGGTAACCAGTTTTGTTGTATTTCACTTGAAGCCAAATTTTTTTCAAATGTATTTTCGAAAATCTGTTCTACTACAATTTCCATACCGCACATACTTTTCGCATTAACTTCTTTTAAAATATGACGTTTAGACATTTTAGTCTCCATTTTCTTATTCTTAACATAAAAAATAATAGAGTTTGTTTTGCTACAATGTGTAAAGTTTAACATTTAAAGTGTTCTTTTTGTTTTATTAAATATGTCTCAAATAATTAAATGAATAATAAAATTTTATATAACATGAAATTTATTTTTAAATTAACTTATTAGTCTTATTTTTATTTTAGATAAAGTTAATTTTAAATATTAGAAGGGTTCACTGATGAACCCTTATGAAGTTCTAAACTTGTACAGCATTATCGAGTGAACCATCATCTTTAACTTTGTTATTATCTTTATTAATTAATGAGTCAGTGTCACTACCTGTGCTAAAGCTCTTACTATTTTTCTGCTTTTTCTTGTACATGCACATGCCAATTGCAATACCTGTTCCTAGTACTAAAATTGATTTTAACATTTTACACCTCTTCAATCGACGGAGAAACTTTTTATAAATCAGCTTAAATTAATAGCACATTCTTTGTTATTTAAGGACTTTGATTTGAGCCGCTTTTGTAAGGTATTTAATTTTTATGTTAATTGAAGAGTGTAATAGTTTCAAAAATAAATTTTGATACAAAGCAAAAAGCCTATTCTAAAAAAAGAATAGGCTTTCTACTGTATTTCAGGATTAAGCAGTATTATTAATTGCTTGAAGCAATCTTATTTATCTTTGAATACAACTTAAATGTATTTAATGCTGAAGTTTTAGTCAAGATAGTAAAGAGATGATTTGCAGTTAATTAGTAAATCCTGTGATGTACTTCTCGTTTTTTATAAGCAATAAAAAACGCCCATTTCTACTTCTCAAGAAAAAATGGGCGCAAGTGAAAACCACTAAAGACCTGAAATACCAAATGTTCTTACATTTAGTAATATTGATTCTAGTTAATTTACCGAATGGTTGACAATTAAACCAGTTGTACTTTTTCTAGTCATTTCGGCCAATAAAAAATGTAAAATAATTCGCTATTTTCAATAAGTTTAGCGATAGATTATTCATCTAAAATACGATTAAGCACAGTCAACCAGTTAGAAAAACAGATTTTTTCTATGATTTCATGCGAATAGTGCCTTTTTTGCATTCTCTCGATGAGTAGGTGTAGTCCCCTTACATCTTCAATTTCATGACTAATGAGCGCCCCATCAAAGTCTGAACCAAAACCAACATGATCTATCCCTATTTCGTCTATTAAATATTCTAGATGTTCTAAAATGACATCAATGGATGTGTTTGCATCACGCTGTCCATCTTTACGTAAAAATGCGACATCAAAATTTAATCCAACTATCCCTTTAGAGTCTCTGATCGCTTTGAGTTGATCATCTGTTAGATTTCTGGCTTGTGGACATAAGGCATGGACATTCGAATGAGTCGCGACAATCGGCTGTTGAAGAATGTTAGCGGTATCCCAAAAAGCTTGTTCATTCATATGGGAAACATCAATCACCATTTTTTTATCAGCACAGCGCTTTATAAATGTTTTGCCCTCGTGTGTAAGACCAGCTCCCGTGTCGGGTGAATGGGGAAACTTAGCATTTAAACCATGTCCAAAACGACTGGGTCTATTCCAAAGCGGTCCAATGCTACGAAGCCCTGCATCATAAAATACATCGAGTAAATCTGGATTAAGTTGTAGTGCTTCGGCGCCTTCCATATGCAATACAATGGCTAACTTTTGTTTTGCTAAGCAGTGCTGAATATCCTGAACAGTTGTGCAAATTTGAATGTCATTAGAATACTCGGCGAGTTGTTTTGCTAAATCGAGTTGTTCCAGACAAATTTGTTCAATTTGCTGTTGTGTGAAGTCAGATGAGGTTTGGTCAAAAAGCTTATTAGGATGGTGCTGCTGAACATAGGCAAAAGGTGGTAAGAAAATAGCAAACATACCGCCAACAAAACCCGCTTCTTGACAGCGTTTTAAATCGAGATGCCCTGCTAAACGTTCCTGAATAAAAGCTTGAGCAGGATTGCGATGATCGCTTAACCAAAGGCGCGTTAGTACATCATTATGACCATCAAAAACAGGAATTGAGCTATGGTTCATATTTACGTTCTCACCACTATTCATCTGCAATATTTTGAACAGGAATGTTTTGCTGAACCGTAAATTGTTTTGAATTTTTAGTATTACGGAACACTAGTTTTTCTAGAGAGGAATCGAGTTCACTCTCGGCACGTGCTTGTTCAATAAGCTGATGATATGGCGATTTACCGCAGACAGGATCTGCATTGCTTGCATCGCCTGTTAACATATAGGCTTGGCAACGACAGCCACCAAAGTCGCGGTCTTTATCTGGGCAACTACGGCAGCCTTCTGGCATCCATGCATCGCCACGGAAGTGGTTAAAACCTGTAGATTCATACCAAATATTGGAAAGGCTTTGCTCACGAACATTTGGGAAAGAAATTGGTAACTGTCTAGCGGCGTGACAAGGCAACGCCATACCATCTGGTGCAACGGTAAAGAAAATTTTGCCCCAGCCATTCATACAGGCTTTTGGTCTTTCTTCGTAATAGTCAGGCACTACAAAAATAAGTTTGCAAGGATGATTTTGTGCTTTTAACTTGTCGCGATATTCATTGGTAATACGCTCTGCACGTATAAGTTGTTCTTGCGTTGGTAATAAACCTTGACGGTTTAAAAATGCCCAACCATAAAACTGACAAATAGCTAACTCGACTGTATCTGCATTAAGTTCAAGGCAAAGCTCGATAATTTTATCAATCTGGTCAATGTTATGTCGATGAATCACAAAATTAAGAACCATCGGATAATCATATTCTTTTACCAGACGACACATTTCATACTTTTGTTCAAAAGCATGTTTTGAACCTGCCAAAGCGTCATTAACAACTGGGTCACTTGCTTGAAAGCTAATTTGAATATGGTCTAGGCCAGCTTGCTTTAAATGGGAAATACGCTGTTCGGTAAGGCCCATACCAGAGGTAATCAGGTTGGTATAAAACCCAAGTTGGTGCGCATGTGCTACAAGCTCTTCTAGATCTTGACGTACTAAAGGCTCACCACCTGAAAACCCGAGTTGCACAGCACCCATTTGACGCGCTTGATCGAAAACGTCAAACCATTCTTGTGTGGTCAATTCATTTTTGTGCTGTACGTAGTCTAAAGGGTTTGAACAATATGGACATTGTAGCGGGCAACGATACGTTAGCTCCGCTAGTAACCATAGTGGTAAACCAACACCATTGGTCATATAAAATCAATCCAGTGCTGTTGCTGGGCAACTAACATGTAATCAATAACATCGTTGTCAATTTCAGCTATATCGCCAAATTGTTGCTTGATCTGGGCAATAATGGCAGAGACATTATTTTTCCCATCAATATATTGTCCAATGGCCCCTGCACTTTCATTTAACTTGATCATGCCTTCAGGATATAAAATCACAAAGCCATTTTGAGCGGGTTCAAATTGGAAACGATAACCTTGTCGCCATGTCGGCACAAGATTTACATCAAATTGCTCTTTATTCATTTAAATAGTCCTTTATGCCATACCTGTTCTTGAGTCACACTGTGATACGGTGCTTGATTGTGTACGTATGCCAGTGTTAAGGCATCTAAAATGCTCCATAAAATATCCAGTTTAAACTGTAATATTTCTAGCATTCTTTGTTGTTGTTCATGGGTAGTAAATGAATCAAGCGTGATTGTTAAACCATGCTCAACATCACGGCGTGCTTGACTTAAACGAGAGCGAAAATATTCATAGCCCTTGTCATCAATCCAAGGGTAATGTTGTGGCCATGACTCAAGTCGTGACTGATGAATCTGTGGGGCAAAAAGTTCAGTTAAAGAGCTGCTTGCTGCTTCACGCCATGATGCACGGCGTGCAAAATTTACATAGGCATCTACAGCAAAGCGAACACCCGGTAAAACCAATTCTTCGGAAATCACTTGCTCACGACTCAAACCAACAGCTTCTGCCAAGCGTAGCCATGCCTCTCGACCACCACCGTCAGGATATTCACCATCTTGGTCAATCATGCGTTGAATCCATTCCTGACGCACGCGCTGGTCTGGACAATTTGCCATAATCGCGGCATCTTTGAGTGGAATGTTGATTTGATAATAATAACGGTTTGCAACCCAAGCCTGAATTTGTTGCTGAGTCGCTTTACCTTCATACATCATTACATGAAATGGATGATAAATATGATAATACTGACCTTTATCAATAATAGCCTGTTTAAATTGTTCGGTCGTTAAAGCTTCAGGTGTTTGAGTCATGTTTCACCTTAGAGTTCAATTTGCATGCCATCAAAGGCAACTTCTACACCATTTGCTTTTAGTTCAGCAAATTGAGCAGAGTCTTCATTTAAAATCGGATTGGTATTATTAATATGAATTAGTACTTTTTTCGGTGTATTGAGTTGGTTCAAATAAGACAACGAACCACCTTCACCACTAATATATAAATGCCCCATTTCACGGCCAGTTTTTTTACCTACACCCGTTTGTTGCATTTCATCATCTGTCCAGAGTGTACCGTCAATCATGACACAATCTGAATTTTGCATAATCGGCATGATTTGATCGTCAATCTTTCCAAGCCCTGGCGCATAAAACAACTGTTTTTGTGTTTTATGATCTTTGATGATTAAAGCAATATTGTCGCCTTCATGCGGGTCATGGCGATGTGGTGAATATGGTGGTGCAGCGCTTTGAATAATTAAAGGTACAAATTCTAAATTTTCGAAACCATCAATTTTAAAAGCTTGTTTAGGATTAATTTCATTGTATTGAAGACCGCCATTCCAGTGCTTCAACATATTAAAGACTGGAAAACCTGTGGTCAGGTCTTGATAGACCATTTCTGTACACCACACATTCATTGGGCAGCCTTCACGCAGAGTTAAGAGTCCAGTGGTATGGTCAAGCTGGCTATCCATCAAAATAACGTTGGTAATGCCCGTGTCACGTAATTTACGTGCAGGTTGAGCTGCTTTAAAGTCAAATAATTGCTGACGGATATCTGGTGATGCGTTTAATAAAATCCAGTCTACGCCGTTTTCTGAAACCGCAATTGAAGATTGAGTTCGTACTTTGGCATTAATCGTACCTGTACGGACACCATGACAATTAGGACAATTGCAGTTCCACTGAGGGAAGCCGCCTCCAGCTGCTGAACCTAAAATATAAATATACATAAAATTAATATCTTATTAGAAAGACATAAGCCCTAGAACAAAACTAGGGCTTATGACAGATTTGAATAGAAATAATTAACGTGCTTCAAAGTACATTGTTACTTCAAAACCAATACGTAAATCAGTGAAAGCTGGTTTTGTCCATTGCATAAATTTTTCTCCAGTCAGGATTAATCTTGTGAAATGAATCACTTGATCAAATCTTATAAAGCAATTAAAAATTTATTCTAATTAAAAATGTCACGTTTGTAGATAAGGTTGGTACAAGATATTGTTCGATAATTGTGTTTTTTGTCCAAATTTTAATAACTCCTTATCAATCAAAGGCAATTAAAAAAAGCCATAGCAAATGAATATTCTGCTATGGCAGATGTTTTACACGGCTAAGTTCATTAAGTGTTGCTGCGCAATATAAAGCTCTTGCCCAGATTTAGGCTGATATTGCACCCAAGTTCCATCGGCTTGTAGCTCCCACGCTTGACGATTATCTTTTAGATAATTGTTTAGCCCATCTTCAATCACTTGTTTCTTTAATTTTTTACTTTCGATTGGGAAACAGGTTTCTATACGCGAAAATAAATTGCGTTCCATCCAGTCTGCACTAGCGCAAAACACTTTTGTATCGCCATCATTATAAAAATAGTAAACCCGAGTATGTTCTAAATAACGGCCAACAATTGAACGTACCCGAATATTATCGGACAGCCCTGTAACTTGTGGTCTTAAACAGCAAATGGAACGAATAATTAAATCAATTTGTACACCTGCTTGAGAGGCTTTATAAAGCGCGCTGATGAGCTGTGGTTCAGTAAGCGCATTCACTTTAATGATGATATGTGCCTTCTTGCCAGCAAGACTATTTTTAATTTCCTGCTCAATAAGCTCTAGCAATTGAGAGTGCAAGGTAAATGGTGCATGAAAAAGTTTTTTAAGCTTTGCCATTTTGCCCATACCAGTAAGTTCTTGGAAAATCTTATGCACGTCTTCACAAATTTCAGCATCACTCGTAAGCAGGCCAAAATCGGTATAAATTTTGGCATTCACCGCATGATAGTTGCCTGTACCTAAGTGAACATATCTTTTAATTTTGTCTTGTTCACGGCGAACAACTAAAATCATTTTAGCGTGAGTTTTGTAGCCAACAATGCCATAAACGACAACTGCGCCTGCTTCTTGCAATACGTTAGCTACTTCAATATTGGACTCTTCGTCAAAACGTGCTCTTAACTCAATGACCGCAGTAACTTCTTTTCCATTACGTGCAGCTTCTGCAAGAAGTTGAACGATTTCCGAGTTGGCTCCACTACGGTATAAGGTTTGTTTAATTGCCAAGACATTTGGGTCTTGGGCAGCTTCGCGAAGGAACTTGATGACAGGTGCAAAAGAATCAAATGGATGATGAAGTAAAACATCCCCTGCTTTTAACACATCAAAAATTGGCTTTTTGCTATAGAGGAGTTTTGGTAAAACTTGTTGATACGGTTTATAGCGTAAATCTGGCAAATCAAAGTTTGAAATAAAGCGGGCTAGGTTGACGGGACCATCGACGTAATAAAGATGTTCAGCATCTAAATCAAATTGCTCTAATAAATAGTTTGCAATTTCTTCAGGACATTTTTTTGCTACTTCCAAACGAACCGCTTGACCAAAACGGCGTGAAGATAACTCACCTTTTAAAGCCACGGCCAAGTCTTCTACATCTTCTGAGACGGTTAAATCAGCATTTCGAGTAACGCGAAATTGATGACAACCTGTGGCTTTCATGCCCGGAAATAAATCTGAAATGTGCTGATGAATAATAGCCGAGAGCAAAATGTAATGTTCTGCACCACCAGAAATATGCTCTGGAATTTTAACCAGTCTTGGTAAAGAGCGTGGTGCTGGGACAATTGCTAAATCAATTTGGCGTCCGAAAGCGTCTTTACCTTCCAAAGTCACAATGAAGTTAAGACTTTTATTAACTAACCGTGGAAATGGATGCGCCGGATCTAGACTAATTGGAGTAACGACAGGTTGTACTTCTTTAAAAAAGTATTCTTTAATCCAGTCTTTATGTTTCTCTAATATATCACCGTGCTGAATAAAATGAACGCCATAGCCTTGCAACTGTGGCAACAACGTATAATTTAAAATCTTATATTGCTCTTCAACGGCTTCATGAGCATTTTTCGAAATTTGCTTTAATACTTCTGGTAATGGCAGACCTTCTGGTCCAGTCGCTTGTGTCATTAGACTAATTTTCTGGATTAAACTTGCCACACGAATTTCAAAAAATTCATCCAGATTACGTGAAAAAATAATTAAAAAATTTAAACGTTCAAGTAATGGGTGTTCAATATCTTTGGCCTGAGCGAGCACACGCTTATGAAACTCTAATAAAGAGAGTTCTCTATTGATATATGTCTCTAAATTATGCTGGTTTGAGCTAGATAATGTAGGTAATGATGTCATTCTTGACTCTTATAATGGATAAAAAGTGAACATGAATAAAAAAGATTAATTTAAAAATATATAACCGATTTTATTCACTGAACATTTTGTAACTGTTTTATTGCAAATTCATGAATTTTTTATGAAAAACTTAAAAATTAAGATCTATTTATGTGTCTTAAATATTTCCTTTTATTAGTTTACCTCTAATATTATCTTAGCATTAATTTTTTAAAGATCATCTGATTTTGATTAAGATTTAGTTTTCATCAAATATTCACACAGTATGCGTATTTTTTATGCATCTTAATTCACCAATTGATAAAAAATGACGACTTTAAATATATTATTTAAGACAACATCTTTATGTCTGGCAATGGCTTTATTAGCTGGTTGTAATGATAACAATGACAGTGATTCAAATACATCTGCACCCCGAAGTAACCAGACGGTCGATATTTTAGCTTTTAACGACTTTCATGGAAATTTAGAACCACCTAAACGCTATGTTGATGCAACTAACCCAAATGATGCATCTCAGACAGTACGTATTCCAGTTGGGGGTGTGAGTTACTTTGCAGACGCAATTAAGAAACTTAGAGCTCAAAATCCCAATAATGCTGTTGTTTCAGCGGGTGACTTGATTAGTGCTTCCCCACTCACTTCTTCGTTGTTTTTAGATGAACCTACGATTGATGTCATGAATGATATTCAAATTGACTTTAATGCTGTGGGTAACCATGAATTTGACCGCGGTACAGATGAGTTACGTCGTTTGCAAAATGGTGGCTGTCAACAATACACAAGTACAGCACCTTGCCAAATTAATAAAAACTTTAGTGGTGCAAAATTTAATTTCCTTGCCGCTAACGTCGCAATGAAAAACGATGCAAGCAAAACGATTTTTCCAGCTTATAAAGTCAAAACTTATGGTGGAATTCCAGTTGCATTTATTGGTTTAACACTTAAAGCAACTCCAAGCATTGTGTCTGCAGCTGGTATAAAAGACGTTGAGTTTCGTGATGAAGCCGATACCGTAAATGCCCTTATTCCTGAACTACAAAAACAAGGTATTCAGGCTTTTGTGGTGGTTGTCCATGAAGGTGCAGCACCAAGTACTAAGCTTAATCAAAAAACATGTGATGGTTTAAGTGGGCCGATTTTAGGTATTTTAGATCGCTTAAATCCGGCAGTGGATATTGTTGTTTCAGGTCACACGCATCAATCTTATATTTGTGACTATGCAACTAAAAACCCGGCTAAACCGTTCTTACTGACTTCCGCTGGCCAATACGGCACGCTGATTACCGATATTAAGATTGAGCTAGATGGTAAAACTGGCGACATTATTAAAAAAGATGCTAAACAAGTTCCGGTTCAAAGTGAGGCCTATACTTCAGGTACAACCACTGTAAGCCTTACAGATCTTTATCAAAAATTTAGTAAGACACCAAGTATCGAAGCGATTTTAGACAAATACCGTCAAGCGGTAACAACTATTTCTGGGCGTGTGGTTGGAACGTCTACTGCCGTTGTGAGCCGTACTCAGGCTGAAAGTGGTGAAAGTCCGTTAGGCGATATGATTGCTGATGCACAACAAGCCTCTGCTCTTAAAGCAAGCGACCAAGGTTCAGACTTTACACTCATGAACCCAGGGGGTGTACGTGCCGATCTACTGATTAACAGCAGTAACCAAATTACCTTTGGTGATATTTTTGCTGTTCAGCCTTTTGGTAATTCGATTGTGACGCTGAGTTTAACCGGTAAACAAATTCGAGATGTCCTTGAGCAACAATGGTCTGGTGGAAATGCAAGTTCACCTAAAATTTTACAGCCATCTAAAGAGTTAAGTTACCAATATTCGGCAAATACAACTATTTCACCGAGAGCAAGCAATATTATGGTGGCAGGCTTTCCATTAGTTGACACCAAGGTATATCGCGTAACAGTCAATAGCTTCTTGGCAGATGGTGGTGACAACTTTACAGTATTAAAAGATGGTCAGAACCGTGTTGGTGGTGGTCAAGATATTGATGCCTTTGAAAGCTATGTTGCTAAAAATTCACCACTCATTATTCCGGCTACAACTCGAATTAAAGTCATCAAATAATTTCATTTAATGACGTATAAAGGACAGTACGAAGCTGTCCTTTATTTTTATATGAAAAACTAAAAGAGCTTTCATTCAGTATAGAGGTTAAGTTCTACACTGCTGATGTCTGCTCCAGTATTTGCAAAAATAATATCCATAACTTCATGCAATAGTTCCTTCACTTTTTCATGTTCAAAGCTTGAAGTTTCTGCTGTTTTTAAGCAAATCAGGTTACAACTCATTTTATCTTTTCTGAGCTTATAAATACTTTTACTTTTTCCCAAAAACACTCTTTTGACGAGTTTGCGATTTTCAAACTCAGATAAAATTCGGTAAATAGTGCCTAGTGTAATTTTATATTCATTTTTAATTTGTGCATAAATGCTATCCGCACTTAAGCCATGTGGGTTCTGATTTAAAATTTCAAAAACCTGTATTCTCGATTTTTTTATAGGCAATCCATTTAATAATGATTTTGATATTGTCGTCATGTTAATTAACCTTAAAGTTTAGAAATATAGAAATTTTTAAAAATTATTTTGACTATATTTACTTGAAAATTATGGGTGTTTACTCACTGAAAAGCTCAAAGCCTATACCCCTATGAATAAGCTTTGAGCCTAGATTTAGCTTAGAAACTATAAGTGGCTTTTACAAAGTAATTACGGCCATAAAGTTTGGTATTAAATGATGCATCTTTATTTTCAAGATCAACATCGGTCAGATTTTTTACACCGTAGTCTAGTGTTAAACGTGGCGAAATTGGCGAAGTGAACGTGATGTCATAGGTCGTATAGGCTGGTAATTCTTTACCACTAGATAACATTTGATGACCTACATAGCTTGCACCAAAATTCATACGATAGTTTTCAACAATAGCCCATGAAAGTGAGCTATTAATTAACCATTCAGGACGTTCAGTCAGGTCTTTACCAGTTACCTCATTTTTAGCATCCAAATATGTTGCATTCGCTGTTATCCCTAAATTATCACTAAAGTCATATGCTCCGTTGAGTTCCACACCTTTTAGTTTTGCTTTAGCAACGTTATCCCATTTGTATGGATATTTGGTTTGATTTGGAGAATTAGGATTAGAAACACGTTCAATTAAGTTCTCTACATCATTTTCAAATACTGTAATACCAGTATTCCAGTTTGGTTTACGAACAATTAGACTTGCTTCATAGTTGGTACTTTCTTCAGGTTTTAGATTTGGATTCCCTGTAATAAAACAGCTCCCCCCACAAGAAATTAACTCATAATTTGCATCTAACTGATATGGTCCTGGAACTTTATAAGCTTGACCAACACCACCTTTAAGAATAACTCCTTCAGCGAGTTGATAAGCTAAATATGCTTTACCAGTTGCTTTACCATCAAAATTATCAAAGTCGTCGTAACGACCACCTAATGTTAAAGTAAGTGCATCGTTAATGTGGGTATCGTTCTGAACAAATACACCATAACTTTTCTGTTCAGACCCGCCAGATGTGTATCCTACGGGATCTGTGATTTTTTGGTCTTTATAATCAACACCAGCCGTGGTGTTGTTCATCATCCAGTCAAAGTTGGCAAAAGCACGACCTAGTAAGTTTTCTTGCTTATAATTACGACTTTGGGGAGCATTATATTCGCTGTCATAGTCATAAATTTTAGCAGTTTCTTTTCCAATATAAGCTTCTGTTTTCCCCCAACTCCATTTCCCTCGATGGGTAATACCTACATTGGTTCGCTCATCTTCACCTTCTTGGATAGAAGATGCCGCGTCTTGAGTAAGTGGTCGTTTATCTTTGGTATAACCTAAATCTAGGTCTAAAGTTTGTTGATCATTGATATCCCAACTTAAAGTCCCATGTACATTCTTAGTATCTTTCTCTACGAAATAGGCACCATTTGAGTCTGGTTTTCCATTTCGATACCACGCATCACGATTATAAGAATCACCAGATAGAGAAAAACTAACATTATCGGTTAAGCCGCCAAAGAGGTTAAATCCGTATCGGAATTGATCTTTTCCGTTTCCTCGATCGGCTCGGTTATATTGTCCAAAGACAGAACCATGAAGTTCGCCATTTTCGGCTTTCTTGGTAATAATATTGATTACGCCGCCCATCGCGTCAGAACCATAAAGCGATGACATTGGTCCGCGAATCACTTCAATTCGTTCGATACTATTTAATGGGATTGAACTCCAGTCAAAGTCATTACCTCGCCACATTGCTCCCAGAGAAGATGTTCTTTTTCCATTGATTAGAATTAAAGTATAACTACCAGACGTATCTTGCATCCCTCGTATAATAATTTTGTCCTGTCCACTGTTATAGTTATAAACCCCTGCTTGTTTTTGTAAAACGTCTGCAAGGCTAAGTGCTGCACTACGTTCAATGTCTTCACTTGTGATGACACTAATGGATGCGGGTGCTTTATCTACATCTTGTTCTTTTAAAGCAGCAGAAACCACAATAGTTTTAAGTTTTTGAACAGGTTCATTTGTACCCTGTTGCTCAATATCTATATTTGCTTGGACTGCGAATGGAAGCAGTGTTGAGAGAGCGACCACCAGCGCCTTTTTCGTTAATGTCATTTCTCGATCCTTATATTTTATAACGATTATCATATGATAATTGTTATCATTTATGATGTGCCGAGCATGATAGCTTCATGGCTTTTATTGTTCAATATAAAAGTAATTATTATTTATATAATGATAATCATTATTGTTTGTTTGCTTTAAAAAAGTTAATATTACAATTTGGTGTGCCTAAAAACCTATTGAAAACAAGCTTAAAGTAGACATAACAATGCTCTCTCGATTTTTTATTTATCACCCCATTTTTGTATCTGTCATTGCCATCACTATTCTTATTTTTGGTTTTTTTTCTATTCGTGCAATGCCAGTTGAGCGTTATCCAAACTTAGCTCCTCCAAGTGTCGCAGTGGTTGCTAATTACCGAGGTGCGTCTGCTGAAACTGTTGAAGAAAGCGTAACTCAGATTTTAGAACAACAAATTAAAGGGCTAGATAACTTACTTTATTTCACATCAAATAGTGAATCTTCAGGAACGGCCAGTATTGATATTCATTTTAAAATTGGTACAGATATTGATAAGGCACAACTGCAAGTACAAAACCGCATTAACAGTGCATTAAACCGTCTCCCCGAGCAAGTACAACGGCAAGGTGTAAATATTTGGAAAACCACAGGTGATATGCTGTTAATTGTGGGGCTATACGATGAGACAGGTAAAGCCAGCAATATCGAATTATCGGACTATATGGTGAATCACTTTGAACAACCTCTCTCGCAACTGCAAGGGATTGGTGAAGTTGATGTATTTGGTTCCAGTTATGCCATGCGTATTTGGTTAAATCCAAATCAGCTTAGAAATTATCAACTTATGCCGAGTGATATTGAAAAGGCACTTGAAGACTACAATACCCAAATTGCTGCAGGTTCGATTGGTGCTATGCCTTCGGCTGCTGATCAGAATATTTATGCCAAAGTCACAGCGGGTTCTCGATTAAAAACAGTCAACGATTTTAAATCGGTTGTGGTTAAAGCCAATGTAGATGGGAGTCTGGTTTATTTAAAAGATGTAGCGAGAGTCGAGTTAGGTGCCGAAAACTATGAAAGTATTAATACACTAAATGGCTACCCTTCTGCTGGTTTAGGCATTTCACTTAGTCCCGATGCGAACGCAATTGAAACCTCTGCTCTAATTAAAGCAAAAATTGAACAGCTCAAGCAGCATCTACCCACTGGATATAAAGTAGTTTATCCGCGGGACAATACACCGTTTATTGAAGAGTCGATTAAACAAGTCATTATTACTTTGCTTGAAGCAGTAGTTTTAGTCGTCATTGTGATGTATCTCTTTTTACAAAATTGGCGCGCTACACTTATTCCCACCATTACTGTACCTATTGTGATTTGCGGCACCTTTGTTGTGTTGTATTTGTCTGGAATGAGCATTAACACCCTTACCCTGTTTGCACTAGTTCTAGCAATTGGTTTATTGGTTGATGACACGATTGTCGTGGTTGAAAACGTTGAACGGCTTATGCATGAGCAACAATTAAGTGTTCGGGATGCATGTTTAGCATCGATGCAAGAAATTACTGGAGCATTGATGGGTATTACCTTGGTACTAACCGCCGTATTTATCCCGATGGCTTTTTTTAGTGGTTCAACGGGCATGATTTACCGCCAGTTTTCAATCACTTTAGCAGCTGCGATGTTGTTATCTTTATTGGTAGCCATGTTTATTACGCCAGCTTTGTGTGCTGTCTTACTAAAAAAACAAACTCAAAAACCTAAATGGGGACAAAAACTTGAGACTTTGCTTGAAAAAGTTAAAGTTGGTTTTAGTTTTTTAGCAAAAAGTTTAATCAAATTTAAAGCACTTTCATGTCTTGTAGTGTTAGCTTTAGCTGCTGTTTTAATTGTGATTTATCGTAGTTTGCCGACGAGCTTTATTCCAAATGAAGATCAGGGTTTATTGGCTGTGCCTTATAGTTTGCATAACAGTGCGTCTATGAGCCAAACACAAGAAGTAGGTAAACGGGTTAATAACTATTTCTTTGAACATGAAGCTAAAAATATTAATACTGTTCTTGTAGTCAATGGACAAAACTTTTCAGGGAGCGGTCCAAATTTAGGCATGGCGTTTGTTTCCTTAAAACATTGGAATGAACGTAAAGGTGAAGCTAATACTGCAAGTGCTATACGTGAGCGTGCGCAAAATTACTTGCAAAAAAACTTACCAGCCAAAGTTATGGTGGGTATGCCTGCAAGCGTTTCTGGTTTAGGTCAGTCTGATGCCTTAGAACTTTGGCTCAGAGATGTAAATGGTCAAGGACGTGATGAACTTATTAAGCAATATAAAGTCTTAGAAAAAGAATCTCACAATTATCCTACGTTTGAAAATTTAAGTCCGCTTGTAGATGAAAATAAGGCTGAAGTTTTTATTCAACTCGACCAGAATAAAGCCAAGATATTAGGGATTGATCAACAAGCGATTCGTTCAACTTTATCGACTGCTTGGGGTGGAAACTATGTGGGTGATTTTGTTGAAAGAGGCAAAATTAAACGAATCATTATGCAAGGTGATGCTGAATTTCGCTCTAAACCTGAAGATTTAGCTTATTGGCACGTCCGTAATAATACAGGGGGAATGCTTTCTCTTGCGCATTTTGGTCAAAGTGAGTGGACTGGTGGCCCAGAAACACTAACAAGATTTATGGGACTTGCTGCAATACAACTTGAAGCAAATGTTAGTTCTGGCTTTAGCTCAGGTCAAGCAATGCAACAGTTAAGTGATATGGTGAGTAAACAGTCTGGTGTAGATGTCGCATGGAGTGGTCTCTCGTTACAAGAGCAGCAATCGAGTCAGCAAGCCTTACTCTTATACATTATCTCTATTTTATTTATTTTCTTATGTTTAGCTGCTTTATATGAAAGCTGGAAAGTACCTCTTATTATTTTACTAGGACTTCCGCTAGGCATTACGGGAACTATTGTATTTGCTCAAATTTTTAACTTACCAAATGATGTGTATTTCCAAATCGCGTTACTAACGGGTATTGGTTTGTCTTGTAAAAACGCGATTTTAATTGTGGAGTTCGCAACTAAAGCCATAAAACAAGGTAAAGGTTATGTTACTGCTGCGTGTGAGGCTTTAGCTTTACGCTTACGTCCAATTTTAATGACGTCTTTAGCTTTTGGTGCAGGTGTTATTCCCCTTGTCGTTGCAACAGGTGCTGGTGCCGTGAGTCGCCATGAAATTGGTATGAGTGTATTTGGCAGTGTGGTTATAGGAACTTTACTGGTCCCTGTATTTACGGTGTTTTTCTTTGTTTTGGTACATAGTTTACCAGCTTTGCAATGGTCGCTTGGACGGGTTTGGTTTAGACGTGTATCCAAATATAGAAAAGATCATCCATCTTTATAGAACAAAAAAAGCAGATCAATGATCTGCTTTTTTATTGTTTAAATTTAAGCGACTAGTTTCTCAATCCATACTTCTAATGTAGGTTGTTCTGCCAAATCTTCAAAGCTTACCTGAGCGCCATAAGCCTGCCATTTACCCACTAAAGTCATTAAGCGAACTGAATCAAGCCCAAGCATGAGCAGATCATCATTTAACTGAATGTCCGAAGCTGGAATCTGTAGTTGCTCACTTACCGCTTGAACAATCCCTGCTTGGGTTAATGGCGAGACTGTTTGTTCTAGTTCCCAAGCACGAGTCACTTGTTGAGTTGTCATGACTTGAGCGCAACGTGTACTTGCATATTTTAATGCCATGTCGTGTTCTTCACGGCTAAAGTCAGCGAGTGCATCACCACATAAAAATGGTTGTATGTTGAGCATGAAGGCTTCTGCGGCACTCATGAGGCAGCCAATATGAGCATAAACACCACAAATAATGAGCTGATCACGACCTGACTCACGCATAAGTTGTTCAAGTGGTGAAAACTTAAATGCGCTATAACGCCATTTTGTTAAAACGGTATCATTTTTCTGAGGTGAGATTTCCGGCAAAATCTGAGTAATATACGGATCGTCTTTTAAACCAGTTCCCCAAAAATCGGTCAATAATTGACGATGTTCAGGCGTCTGATTACCGGGCTGTGCAGTATAAACCACTGGAATATTAAATTTACGTGCGGTTTCAATCAGTTCTTTGGTATTTTTAATGAGCTCTGGAATAGGCGCTTGAGTTTGATCATAAAAGTCTAAAAAATACTGCTGCATGTCATGGACCAATAACACGGCGCGATTGGTATGTAACTGCCAATGGGTTTTATTAGGTGTAAATTCGTGGGCTTGAGGCATGCTATAACTAGTAATTTTGGGAATACTCATCACATTTTTCCTTTTTTATCTTTAAGCAAGAACATTGGTTTTAGTTTCAAGTTGTTGACGCAATCTTTTTTTGTCGATTTTTCCAAAGGCTGTATATGGAAATTGCTCGATAAATTCGACTCGATCGGGAATTTTGTAGGTAGCCAGTCCATAATCTTTCAGATGTTGTCGAACTGACATCGCAAGGCGAATTGGGCTTGGATCATTGGTTTGTGATTGCCATGCAATAAAGGCACAGCTTTTTTCACCCATTATCTCATCAGGCATAGCAACCAGTGCTGCAAGGCGAATTTGTGGATGAGTTAATAAAGCTTGCTCCACTTCTTCAGTCGCAATTTTTTCACCAGCACGATTGATTTGTTCTTTTGAACGCCCTTCTACAACAATGCAGCCATCTTCACGAATACGAACTAAGTCGCCTGTACGATAAAAACCATCTGGTGTAAAAGAACGAGCGTTGTGCTCTGGTGCTTGGTAATAGCCGCGAATGGTATAAGGACCACGAGTGAGTAAATGCCCTACTTCTCCAGCTTCTACGGGTTGGTCATGATCATCCAATACCAAAATTTCATCATCTTGCGAAATTTTTAAACCTTGAGTATGAATAATTTGTTCTTTTGACATACCAAAACGGGTGTAGTTCACCAGCCCTTCAGCCATTCCAAAGACCTGTTGCAAATTAACCGTAAACTCATCAATTAAACGTAAGGCAACAGCATCGGGTAAACGCGCGCCTCCGACTTGTAAACAACGTAGAGTCGATAATATTGGATCTTGATCTTTGGCTGCTTTGTCCATCCAAGGTCGAACCAATGCAGGAACTAAACAAGCATCTGTCACACCGTGTTTTTTAATAAGTGGAAATGCAGTTTCCGGACTTGGATCTGTACCTAAAACCACTGCGCCACCAGCATAAAAAATGCCTAAAGAACCAGCCGAGCTCATTGAAAAGTTATGTGCCGCAGGTAAAACCATCAATAAACGTGAAATCTGATTGAGTTCGCAAATTTTGGCACTTTCACGCACACTGTAGAGATAATCATCATGAGTACGTGGAATGAGTTTCGGAACACCTGTGCTGCCCCCTGAAAGCTGTAAAAAAGCCACTTGATCTGCTGTAGTTGGCGAGATTGCTTCCGCTAGAATTTCTGTTTCTTTTAATAGATTTTCGATAGCAACAAAATTACCAGCATCACCAAGTACAAATACATGCTCTAAGCAAGGTGCTGTTTGCTGAAGCTTTTCGGAAAGCTCTCGGTAATCAAATTTTTGGGCGCCAAAATCTGCGCAGAAATAAGCTTTAGCTCGCGTCTGTTTAAAAAAGCTACTGAGTTCGGCATATCGATGGGCAGGTAAAGACATGATAGGTAAAGCACCTAATCGAATCAGTGCAAAAAATAGAATATAGAACTGATAGCGGTTTGGCATTTGTACGACGGCTTTATCGCCCGCACGTAAGCCATATTGATATAAATGGTTGGCACAACAATCAACTAGGTTATCAAATTCTTCATAGCTAACAGCTTTATCACCATCATAAATTGCAATATTTTTCGCATACTTTTGAGCACTTTCACGCAAGAAATCACTCAAGTTTTGTCCAAGCCAATAACCTTTTTTACGGTAAACCTCAGCAAATTCAGCTGGATATGGCACAGCGCCAACTAAATAATTCTTAGTTGTCATTTATTTATTCCTTATCGTGGTAATTGGTCTGGTGAAATGTGCAAGCCATCAAGTACAGTACGGAACTTTGCAGCAGTTTCGGCATGTTCAGCTTGTGGACGTGAGGCTTCCACAATTCCGGCACCGGCAAATAAACGGGCAATATTTTGATAAATACGAGCGCAGCGAACAGTCACCGACCATTCACCGTTACCTTCGGCATCGGCCCAACCCATGGTTCCGGCGAATAGTTCACGGTTAAATGGTTCAAGTTGCTGAATCAAATTTTTTGCTACAAAGCTTGGCTCACCACAAATTGCAGGTGTCGGATGTAGACGTTCAATTAAGTCAAAAACATGAGTATCGGCTTGCTTAAGCTCACCAGTAATGTGTGAGGCCAAGTGCCAAAGACGTTTGGTGCGAATAAGTGAAGGCTGTTTGGGTACATGTAGTTGCTTGCAAAAAGGTGTGAGTTCATCGGCAATCATTTCGATGACGAGTGCATGCTCATGTTGATCTTTTTGTGAAGCTAGTAAAGCTCTTGCATTATTTTGGTCAACAATCGGATCATCATCGCGTGCTAATGTGCCCGCAACAGGTTTACTCCAGATTTTATTATTTTGCTTTGCAATTAATAGTTCAGGACTTGCACCAACAAACCAACCTTCGCTTTGAGGTTGCCTTGCGACTGCATAGTTATATCCTTCAGGATTATGCTTGGCCAAGTTATAAAATACATCCGAGACTGGAAGATTGTCTTCAAATTCAAGTTGTAAAATACGAGCAAGTACTGCTTTGTCTAGCTTTTGTGCCCGCATTTGTTGTACTAAATATTCAACTTGCTGTTGATAGTGTTCACCTGAAGGTAAATAATCGGCCTGCTTTAAGATTAAGTTATCAAGATTAATATCGGTTTGTGAAAATAAAGCTTTCTGGTAAATCTTGGCATCTTGCATTAGCATTAAATTGACATCTGCCGATGAACTAAATGGCAACCCACCCATAACCTTGGCATCGCTATAACCATCTGCAATTGCTTGTTGTAATTGTAGACGGGCTTCGTTTAGCCACTCTTTTAGCTGAGTGTCTTTTGTAACCTCAATATCTTTAAGTTTTTGATGACTCGATATGATGTATTCAGGAGTCGTAAATATAAAACCAGCGTTATCAGTGCAATTTAAAACTTCTTTTGCGAGTGTAATTCTGCTTTCAGTAAAATTTTCTCGTTGGATAAAATACGGATGCTGTACCGACATCTCGCAACTCCTTATAAAATTATTTTGTTGTGATGAATTAATATTTAAACGCCTAATGTGGCTCCCCCATCGACCACAATTTCTTGCATAGTAATTTGTGCTGCTTGGTCTGAAAGTAAAAAGCTAACGGTATTAGCGATATCTTCAGGCTGAGCAAGTTTTCTAAGTGGAATACCAGTGCGGTACTGGTTTAAGTCACCATCAATAACAGCAGGTGGAGGCGAATTATCTGTCCAAAGCTGCTGCTGCATTTGAGTGAGCGTAGAGCCTGGTGAAACAATATTGAGCCTGACTTGGTGAGGTGCGATTTCAAGTGCAAGATTACGGCAGTAATGGCTCAGTGCAGCTTTACTCGTTGCATACATGCCAAGTTGTATACGTGGCATACGTGAACTGTTCGAGCTAATCGTGACAATGCTTCCCTGCTTTTTTTCACAAAAATGTTTAGCAAGTTGTTGACTAATCGCAATGGGTGCCATGACATTTACAGCAAAAAGTGTTTGCCAGTCTTCTGTTTTTGCTTCAAGCATCGAACGCATAATCAAAACGCCCGCCGCATTTACTAAACCTGTAATGTTGTGCTTTTCCAAAAGCTCCGCAATCAAATTTTGAGTAGTTTGTTGCTGTGTAATGTCTTGTGAAATTCCTTGCCAACGTGATATTTCATAGTTTTCTAGCTTTTGAATGATTTCCCATTGTTCTGGATTTTCCTGTTGGTCAATACCAATCACTTGAAACCCTTGCTGCAATAATTTTTTTGCAATAGCAGCTCCAATACCTCTTGCAGCACCTGTGACCACGATGGTAGAGCTCATGTTTAACTCCTGTTTAAAGCAATATTAAATTGCGCAACATAATTGCAAATAATTATCATTACTATCAAGTGCAATAAATATCAAATATATGATTACAATCTAAACTAAGCTATTTATTAACCATAATTTTAAATTAAGTTATTGTTTTTAATTGATATTATAAAAATAAGCATTTCTTTATTGATTATAATGATAATTGTTCTCATTTACTAATGAGAATCATTTTGTTAATTTGACCGCGCTTTCTTGTCGAGATGGACTCAAAATGAAGCCATTTTCTCATCCCTTACATCCCCTATTTCAACAACTCAATGTTGGGAGTGAGGTCTGGTGGAATACCGTTAAAAAAATAGGTAGTCCGCTAGTTAACCTACAAAAAAATAAAGCGCTCTGTACCTTTGTTTGGCGTGGTCCTGAGCCTAAAGAAAGTATCTTTGTCTATATTGATATTTATTCACAAAGCTCTTCTATCTATCAAAAGTGGAATCATTTTAGCCATATAGCTGGGACAGATGTGTACTTCTTTGAAATAGAGCTGCCCTTAGCTTGGACTGGTAGTTATGTTATAGTGACTGCTAGTGAAGAAGCGCCAGAAACAGATTGTTCGGCAACACGCCGCTTATGGTGGCAAACACAACTAAAGGAAAACGCTCAAATTGATCCTTTAAGCCACCAAGCAGTTTATACAGGACATTTAGCGCGTTATATCAATCAGATTCAACTCGAGAACACAAAATCTTTAATAAGCGATTGCCCAATTACAAAGACATTTAAATGGTCAAGTCGCTTATGCCAACAGGATTATTTGGTCGATATTTTAATTAGTGGTGAATCAGCAGAAGAAAATCTGCCATTAGTTATTTTGCTTGATGGCCAAATCTGGAGTCGAGAGCTTTCAATTCTGCCCGAAATTCAACATTTGACTGATTCAAATAAGATTCGTCCAGCAATTTATGTTTTTGTCCATAGTTTAAATAGTCAACAACGCCAACAAGATTATGGTTGTCATGAAGCATTTAGTCGGGCGTTGGTTGAAGAACTCATTGAAATGCTCCTAAAAGAATATTCGTTTATTTCTAAAACCGACATTACGTTATGTGGTCAAAGTCTAGGTGGTTTATGTGCTTTACATAGTACTTTGTTGTTCCCGACCATTTTTACTTCCCTAATTTTGCAATCTGGATCTTATTGGTGGTCAGATTTTTCAAACAGTATTTTAGGCCAAAAGCATAAAGGTAATATTTTAGAACTGCTTCAAAACGTATCTCATCAATTATCAAAAACAACTCGAATTTATATCAGTGCCGGCACGTATGAAACCGATATGCGGGACGATGCCCTTCAGCTTTATCAACAATTGCAATCATTCAATCAAGTGAGTTTTCAGACTTTTCCGGGCGGACATGATGCCGTGAACTGGCGCACTGACTTGCTTAAGGCATTGCAACAAACACTTTCACTATAACCATTTGTTTCATCAAGGATAACAATATCATGAGCAACTTACAGGAAAATTATATCAATCCCTTTGATAATGAAAGTTTGTCTTTTCAGGTTTTAAAAAATCAACAAGGTGAGTTCAGTTTATGGCCTGCTCAACATCAGGTGCCATCGGGGTGGGATATTCAGCATGGACCAGATACGCGGGCTTCATGTATTGCATATGTAGAAAAGCATTGGTTAACCATTAATCCTTTTCAACAAGCGTAATGGAGAACAGTCATGAATCAAGCATTACATAATGAGTTTACCCAAGAGCTTTCTGGGCCAACACGCTTTGAGCTTACTTCTACACAATTGGGGATATTTCTTGCCGATCATTTAAGTTCTATTAATGATCTATATACCATTGCTCACTGTCTTGAACTTCCTAAATCGGTTGATCTTTCATTATTTAAACAAGCCATTCAAATTGGTTTAAATGAAGCCGATACGGTCATTGCTTCATATTCATCTGACGCGTCTCAACCGTTTATTGAGCTTAACAATCAAGTTCAAATACAAATAGAAGAATTTAATTTTTGTCATTTAACGCCTAAAAAAGCTCAGCAACGTTTATGGGATTGGATGCCAACAGATCGGTTATGCGCAAAATCACTTAAAGAAACCGATAATCACTTATACCGTCAGGTGTTATTTACGACGCATGACAAAGTGTACTGGTATCAGCGTTATCATCACATCATGCTTGATGGTTTTAGCATGATTAACCTGACTAAACGTATTGTTGATTTATACCAGCAATTACAAGCAGGAAAAGATCTTAGTCCTTCGCCTTTTATTGAAGTTCAACATGTTATTCAAGAACGTCAGGCTTATGAAAATAGCCATCAATTTAAGCAAGATCAGAACTTCTGGAAGTCATATTGCCAAGATTTACCAAGTCCTGTCACTTTAAGTACTCATCACTTAGCAGCAAAAACGACAGCACAATTTGTTAAGCATCACCTTCGTTTTTCTTCAGGAATTTTAGCCCTGATACAACAGATTGCTTCAAATCTTAAAGTTGGTTTGAATGACATGATGATGTCATTGTCATTACAATATATTTACAAAATGACCGATAAAGCAGAATTGGTTGTCGGTATTCCATTTATGCGCCGTTTAGGTTCAAAAGCAATTCGCTCTACTTTACCAGCGGTAAATGTCTTACCGGTAAAGTTCAGTGTGAGTGAAAAAGATAGTTGGGCGAGTTTAGCGCTGCATGTGCAGGCACAACTGCAACAGATACGTCCACATCAAAAATATGATGCTGAACAAATTTTAAGAGATTTAAATAGTATCGACATTTATGAACGAATGTATGGCCCTATTTTAAACTATAAAGCTTTTGACCAAGATTTAGTGTTAGATGGTGAAAAGGTCAAAACACACCACATTTCTACAGGTCCAATTGATGATTTTGAGTTTTCTTTTATTGTTCAAGATCAAGAACTCATTATAGAACTGCGTGCAGATGCAGAGTGCTATACACAAGATGAGCTCTTTATGCATGGGCAACGTTTAACTCTATTGCTTGAACAAGCGCTGACTCAACCAGAACAACAATGGAATAGTTTTAATATTACCCCACAGCATGAACTTGCTGCCCTGACCCAAAGTGGTATTGGTCCACGTGTTAGCCATCCTGAACAATATAATAATGTTCTAGATATTTTTTATGAACAAGTTAAAAAGTATCCCGAACGTACGGCAATCGTGAGTGGCGAACGTCCAAACCTTGTGCATCTGAGTTTTGCTGAGCTTGCAGTACAAGTGAATCAACTCACTCGTTTTTTACAAGAAAATGGAGCCAAAAAGCAAACTGTCATTGCTGGAGCTATTCCTCGTTCGATTGATTCAGTTGTGGTGATGTTATCTGTACTCAATTCTGGTGCGAGTTTCTTGCCTCTCGATTTAGATTATCCAATCGATCGTATGCAAATGATGTGTGAAGATGCCAACCCATTATTTGTATTAACTACTCAAGCACTTGCACAAAAGCTACCGCAAAATATTCAGCAGTTATATCTTGATCATGAAGATGTTCAAATACAAATCCGAAAGCAAGATGCGAGTAATATTCCTGCTGAAAATCGTAAATTTAATTTCCAAGACGTCGCTTATGTAATTTTTACCTCGGGTAGTACGGGCCGTCCTAAAGGGGTAATGAATACACATGGTTCTTTACTTAACCTAATTTTGGCACATAAACCAACCATTTACTGGCCTGTATTAGAAGCTGTAAATGAGCGGTTCCCTAACCGTCCACTACGTGCAGCGCATACCCACTCTTTCTCGTTTGACTCATCTTGGTTGCAAGTTTTCTGGATGTTATGGGGCCAAGAGCTACATATTTTTGATGAAAACATGCGTCGAGATGCATTTGGTTTAGTGAAAGAAATTCAGCAACGACAAATCGATACACTTGATTTACCGCCATCTTTTTGTGCGCAAATGATGACAAATGGTTTATTTGCTGAAAATCAGCATCATCCAAGTCTTATTTTGATTGGTGGTGAAGCTGCACCGTTAGCTTTATGGCAACAGCTCAATGCTCAGCCAGCGCTTTTTGCACATAACTTATATGGCCCAACAGAATATACGGTTGATACTTTCCGAGCAGAATTAAAACAGACCGCTCGCCCTGTCATTGGTAACCCTATTGGTAATACACAAGCCTATGTACTAGATCGCCACTTGCAACGATGCCCGACTGGCGTTATTGGTGAGCTTTATATTTCTGGTTTTGGGATTGCCAATGGTTATTTAGGTCGCGCTGACTTAAGTGCTGCCCGCTTTGTAGCGAATCCATTTGAACATGGACAGCGCATGTACCGTACGGGTGATTTAGTCCGCTGGAATAGTGCGGGTAAACTTGAGTTTATGGGCCGCTGTGATGACCAAATCAAAATTCGTGGTTATCGAGTTGAGATTGGTGAAGTTGAAAATGCACTTTCGATTTTAGCCAATGTTGAAAGCGCAGTAGTCATTGCAGAACCGATTAATAATAGTCATCGTTTACTCGGTTATTGTGTGGTCAAAGACATTGAACTTGATGAAAAAACCAGTGAGCAATTAAGTCAGCAATATTTAAGTCAGTTACGTCAAAACTTACCTGAATATATGGTGCCATCTGCCCTGACTGTTATGTCCGAATTTCCACGAAATGTAAGCGGCAAAGTGGATAAAAAAGCACTGCCAAAACCTCAAATTCGTACCCATAGCCGAATGGCCGAAACGTCTGAACAACAACTTTTATGTCAAATTACTGCATCTGTTCTTAAGCTTGACGCAATTGGAATTGATGACGACTTCTTTATGACAGGTGGCGATAGTATTTTGGCCATTATGCTTTGTACTCAACTACGCCAACGTGGTTACGGCTTGAGACCAAGTGATGTATTCCAATTTAAAACAGTCGCAGCTATGGCACTGCAACTCACCCGTTTGGATGAACAACAAGCTGCTATTTCAAAACCTTTATTTTCAGTAGAGCTAGAACAAAAGGTTCAAGAAAAATATGGAAAAAATAGCACTATTTTACCTTTGCTTCCTTTGCAAAAAGGCATGCTGTTCTTATCTCAAGTAGAAAAACAATCGAATTATAATGCCTTTACTCGTCTTAGTTTAAATGGAGAAATTGATCCGGTACGTTTACAGCAAGCGTTGATTACCGTATTAAAACGTCATCCACAACTAGGCGGACATTTTGATAGTGAATTAGCTGAAGAACCTGTTTTTATCTATTCATTACATCCTACTCAAGCTTGGCCAGTTCAGTTTTGCTCAGTCACTCCCGATCTGCTTGAGCAAACTATTCAAGACGCATTGCAACAACCGAGTCATCTCGACCAACCTTATGGTCTGATTCGGGCAACCTTAATTCAACATGCTCCAGAACAGTCAGAATTATTGATTATGGTGCATCATCTGTTAACAGATGGTTGGTCAACTCCGCTGTTTTTACAAGACTTTATTAAGGCTTATCAGCAGACTAACCAACAATTACCTGTGCTTGAATATAGTTATGAAAAGGTAATTAAATCCTTATCTGCACGTGACCATGAAACATCAAAAGTAATATGGCAACGTGATTTAGCTGATTTGCAGCCACTTATTTTATTTAATCAAGCACAGCAAGCTGTGCAAGAAACTTCATATCGTTTAAGTGCTGAGTTGGGTGCGAAACTTCAACACAAATTACGCCAGCAAGGCATCACGCTCAATGTCTTCATGCAAATGATTTGGGCAATGACTTTAAATATTTATGCTCATCGTGAAGATATTGTGTTTGGTACCCCTGTTTCTGGACGTTCAGCACCCATCAATGGTTTAGAGCAACAGATTGGATTGTTTTTAAATACGATTCCGGTACGTGTAAAGCTCAACATGCAGCAAACACTTTGGGAACAATTGGCTCAGTTACAACAACTACATGTTGAACATTTAGAACATGATGGTTTGGGTCTGGGTGAAATTCAGCAATTAGTCGGACAAGGCAATCTTTTCGATAGTTTGCTAGTCGTAGAAAACTATCCTGATAATCAGTATTTACAGCAAAAACTTGGGGATGCTGCGATTTCCAAACTTACAAATCGCGGTTATAGCCATTATCCGCTTGCTTTGCTGGTTATTCCTGATCATCAAATTGAGCTATTACTCGAACAGCGTGGTGTAATTGATCAACCAGAGCATTTCCTCGAGCGAATGGTTCAATTGATTGAAATTGCCTTAAATGAACCAGAGACTTCTCTAGGTCACTATCGCTTACAACTTGCTGGAGAGCGTGATTTAATCCAGAAAGTTAATCAAACTCAATATGAAGTTCGTCCAACAACATTACAGCAATTACTGAGAGAACAAGCTCGAATTACGCCTGAACAAACGGCGTTATCTGATGAAAATCATCAGCTCAGTTTTAGTGACGTACGTTTTCAAGTTTGTGCTTTAGCTCAGCAATTGCAAAAAATGGGCGTGCAGGCTGGAGACATAGTTGCGGTTGCCCTACCAAGATCAGTCAAACTGAGTATCACTATTTTAGCGGTGATTGAAGCAGGTGCAGCTTATTTACCTATTGATTTAAAACATCCGATTGAACGCATTAAATTTATGTTGCAGGATGCCAAATCTAAACTTGTGATTGGTGAACAAAAAGATCTAGCTGCTATTGTCTCTCCATCAATAGCCACCTTTGCTTTTAATGAATTGTTTGATGAAACAAAGGTTGATTTAAGTAGCTATAAAACGACAGTGATTACCCCACAGCATCCGGCCTATTTAATCTATACATCGGGTACAACAGGTCAACCAAAAGGTGTCATGGTTGCTCACCAAGCCATTGTGAACCGTATTTTATGGATGCAATCAGAGTATCCACTGTCAGCAACCGATACAATTTTACAAAAAACGCCATGCACTTTTGATGTTTCGGTATGGGAGTTTTTCTGGTCATATTTAGTAGGTGCACGATTGGTTATGGCACCTGTAGATGCACACCGTGATCCATTGGTATTATTAAGCCTTATTCAAAAATATCAGGTAACAACATTACATTTTGTACCTTCAATGTTGGCTGTTTTTGAAAATGCTGCTACCGAAATTTTGTCATCTGCTCAGCTCCAAAGTTTGCCAATCCGCCGAGTATTCTGTAGTGGTGAGGCATTACCAACGGCTTTAGCAAAATCATTTACAGAGCACTTTAGCTGTGAGTTGCATAACTTATATGGCCCAACAGAAGCTGCGGTAGATGTGAGTTATATGGATGCAACACTGGGATTACACCCGGAAGAAAGTAGCGTTGCAATTGGATATCCGGTCTGGAATACCCAGCTTTATATTTTAGATCAATACTTACGCCCTGTTCCTGTTGGAGTAGATGGTGAGCTTTATTTAGCAGGCCATCAACTGGCCATGGGTTATTTGCATCGAGCAGACTTAACAGCAACGCGTTTTGTGGCAAACCCATTCACAGCAGGTCAACGCATGTACCGCACTGGTGATATTGCCCGTTGGCATGCAGATGGAAGTATTCAATATGTGGGACGTGCTGACGACCAATTAAAGATACGTGGGCAACGTATTGAACTGGGTGAAATTGAACAACAATTACGCTTACTCAGTGGTGTTGATGTAGTTGTACACCCTATTTCTTCTGAACAAAATAAAGCTGATGTTCAGTTAGTTGCTTACTTGCAAACAATAGCACCTGTGGACATCGACCAGTTAAAGAAACAATTGGCAAAACAGCTTCCTGCATATATGGTGCCGACACACTATGTGTTAGTTGAGCGATTCCCATTAAGTCATAATGGCAAGCTGGACCGTAAAGCACTGCCGCAACCACACCTTACTCCTTCAAATACAGAAAAACAGTATGCCACCACTGCTTTTGAACATGAACTGACACGTATTTTCCAGCAAGTTTTAAATACGGATCAAAATATTGGTGTGAACGAAGATTTCTTTGCGATTGGTGGGCATTCCATTTTGGTGATGAGGCTTGCAATTGAGATCCGAAAAGTATTTAAGCGGACCATTCCAATAGGTCAATTGATGAGTCATGTCACGATTCAACGTTTATCGGCTTTACTGCTTACACAAGAACGTTTGGCAGAAGTTGAACAAACTGGCATGCAGCCTATTTTACCCATCCGTTCCGGCTCTGGGCATCCATTGTTCTGTTTTTACCCAGGTTCTGGTTCCGCATGGCAATATACGGTACTGAACCGTTATGTACATCCTGATTTACCAATTATTGGGTTGCAGTCTCCTCGACCAGATGGTCTATTGGCAAATAGTACTGATATGGCCGAATTGGTTGAAAAACAACTTGAGATTATTCGCAGTCAACAACCAACAGGACCTTATACGTTACTAGGTTATTCACTTGGCGGCACTGTGGCTTATGCAGTTGCAGCAAAGCTCACTGAACAAGGTGAAAAAGTTGATTATCTCGGCTTATTAGACACTTACCCTGCTGAAATTCATCAGTGGTTAGATTTGTCGGTAGAGGAAATGAATGCTGAAGCTGAACAAGAACAGCTTCAATTCTTCAATGATATTTTAGCCGATGCAGATACGGCTTTAAGTGAAGAAACTCGCCGTTTACAAGAAGATATTTTTGCAAACTATCGTGATGCCGTCCGTTTATTAAAACCGTATAAGATGCCGAAGTTTAATGGTGAACTACACTTAGTTGTTGCTGAAAAAGACTTGCTGCCGTATATCCAACCAGAACAACAATGGTCGCCTTTAGTTAAAAAACTCAATATTGTTCGACTGAGTGAAGCGGACCATACCGATATATTGTCTCCGCAGCAGCTTGAAACACTTGGCCCGATTTTAAACCGCATGATTTGTCAGGCGCGCGGTTTAGAGGAGCACACGCCATGAGTTTCAAATCTTTATTGACCGATTTTAGTCTTTTAAAACGTAATGCCCATTTCAGGCATGTATTTATTGCCCGCACATTGTCCTTGTTAACGATTGGCATGTTGGTCGTGGCTATTCCAAAACAAGTTTATGACATTACGGGTAGTTCGTTAAATGTTGCAGTTGCAATGGCTTTTGAAGGCATAGCCATGTTTATTGGCTTGTTACTTGGTGGTTTGCTGTCAGATCGCAAAGATCGGAAGTGGCTAATTTTATTGGCTCGTGGTGTGTGTGGTTTAGGCTTTGCTGGCCTCGCCATCAACGCCATGTTTGAGCACCCTTCGCTCTATGCAATTTATTTTCTGTCAGCATGGGATGGCTTCTTTGGTGCTTTAGGTGTAACCGCAATGATGGCGATTATGCCTGTGATTGTAGGCCGTGAAAATATTGTACAAGCCCGTGCGATCAGTATGGTATCCGTACGTCTTGCAACTGTTATTTCACCAGCAATCGGCGGTATTTTAATTGCGGTTAGTGGTGTAGCAACTGTGTATTGGGTCTCAACCGTGGGTACTTTACTCACTGTGTTTTTATTAATGGGGCTGCCTGCACTTAAACCACAACATGCATCAAATGGTGAGAGTCCTCTTAGCCAATTAGCTCAAGGGTTTAAATTTGTTTTTAAAAATAAAGTGGTTGGTAGCACCATTTTAATTGGAACACTGCTCAGTTTTAGCAGTGCTATTCGTATTATTTTTCCGCAAATGGCAGATGAAATTTTTCACGGCGGCGCATTTGAACTCGGACTTATGTATTCAGCCGTTCCGTTAGGCTCGACTTTAGGGGCATTACTGAGTGGATGGACAACAAAGTTACTCAAACCCGGCTTGGTCATGCTCTATACGTGTTTAGGTGTTTTTAGTTGCATGATTATGATTGGGCTTTCACCTTGGCTCATCGTGACTTTGCCGATTTTATGTGTATTTGGATATTTGATGTCGATTGCCAATTTGCTTCAATACAGCATTGTGCAAGGACATACACCTGATGAATATCTAGGGCGGATTAACGCCATCTGGCTCGCACAAGATGCATTAGGCGACTCGATTGCCACTACAACTTTGGGTCTCTTAACTCGGTTTTTACCAATATCAGGAAGTATCCTCTTCTTTGGCATACTAAGCTTTGCAGTAGGATTTATGTTCCTATTCAACTCTCAAGATATGCGTGAAACAGGATTCGAAGATCCTAAATTACAAGAAAATTAATCTCTAAATAAAAAGAAGGCAATTCGTTGCCTTCTTTTGCTTTAAGCAAAATTTCGTGCCTGAAAAACCCAAGTCATAATATGGTCTTGCTCTATGGCCCAGCCACCATCATAGCATTCTAAGAGTTGATAGCCTTGCTGAATTTCTGGCAAAAAAGTGAGTGTTAATTTTTGATTTCCAAAATTAATATCAACGATAGATGCTTCTAAGAAATCGATATATTGCTTTGCAGTGGGATAAACCGCTTTATATAGACTTTCTTTTATAGAAAAAATTAAGCTCACATAATGGGCAAAATCAAAACACTCACAGGCTTTATTTTTCCATAATTCAAGCTCACATGGCGTTAAGATTAGATGTGCACTCTCTTGAGCAAATTCTGAGGTCACCCAGTGCTCAATATCAATTCCCAAATAAACCGCATTGCTAGATAGCGCAACAATTAACTTATTTTGTGAATGACTAATGCTCCCCAAAACATGAGTTGGCCAGATGGGCAAATGTTCGTCCATAGAAGTTATTGACTGATCTAGACCGAAATGATGATTTAAAACAGCCTGAGCTAAGACCCTGCCACATAAGTACTCATTTTTACGTTCGACACGCGCTTGAGCAATTTTTAGGGGATGCTCTAATCGTTGGTCTATATGCAAATGCGTTGTTTGCGATAAATCTAGCCCATAACAAAATAGCTGTGATGTAAGAAAAATAGGACTCGAGATTTCATAAATTGATTTACTGATTTGTTCAGGAATGTATAGATAATTGCTCAATGTATTCGACTTCAAAATAAATATTTTTAATGAGTTACCTCCTATCTTAACTTACTCACCACAAACATATAAATAATTATATTTATCATTTGATAATAATTATTATTTACTTATACTGTTGGGTAAATTTTGACTTTAATTTACTTATAAACATCGATTATGAAACTTATAGGACTTTTTTTGACCCTGTTGGGAGCGGTCAGTATCTATTGTAGTCATAGCAACCAAAATCTGTTATCTCAACATCTTCCTACTTTCTTTAAGTATTTGGGTCTAGTGCTATTAGGCATTGGATTTATTGCGCTCTTTGCAAGCTTACCGAAAGTGGTTGCCGCTTTTTGCTGGTTCATGCTCATTATTTTTGCGTGGTCGTTTCTTCCTTTTATGGCGCTTTTTAAACGGAAACTGGTTTCATGAAAGCTAAAATTCAGTCTCCGATCCAGCCAGACTGGTGGAGTAAAACTTTTGCTGGTGGCGTTTTTGGTCTAAGTCTTTCTATCGCTATTGGTAATTTAATTGTTTTATTGGGCCAATCTTATGTTGCCATGGATTTATTGGTGCAAGTAGGTATGTGGAGTGTTCCTTGGTTTTGGATGCCTATTATGTTTGGCAGTTATTTTTTTACGACTGGACGAAAAGCGCTTATCTATTTATTCATTGCGAATGCCCTAGCGTATAGCTGTATTTTTGTCTTACGGGGTTAAATATGAAAGTACGTTCAGACATCATGAAATTAGCAAAAAATATGCATACTTGGGTGGGTGTATGTGCTGGGATTTTGCTTTTTATCTGTTTCTTTGCTGGTGGGCTCAGCATGTTTCAGCACCATATTAGTAAGTGGGCTACGCCAACACAGCAAGTTTTACCGAAAGTCTCACCCGATCAATATAATGAACTCATTCAAAAAGTACAGACTGCCTATCCTGCTGCGCAAAAGAACTTCACACTAAATTTATCGTCCAATGAATTTCACTATGCACCCATTACTTGGAGTGAACATGAACGTGGAGATGGCTTTAATGCTGCTCAGTCTACGTGGATGGCAAGCTTAGATAACAACGGCGAGTTAATTGTTGCTCAAGAAAACCTATCTAAAGCAGGCTGGCTAATCGAACAGTTACATGAAACAGCAGGCATACCCGGCATGGCAGGTCATCACGGATTAGGACTTTACGTGATGGGCGTGGTTTCTATTTTATATTTTCTTGCTTTACTTTCAGGAGTGATTATTCTTTTACCAACTTTGGTAAAGGATTACTTTGCCATTCGGCCCGGTAAAAATAAAAAGCGCTTTTGGTTAGATGCGCATAATGTGATTGGAATTACGAGCTTACCGTTCCACATCATTATTAGTATTAGCGTTATTGTCTTTGCTTTTCATGACTTTTTTTATGATGCGATTGGACAACTTGCACTCAAAGGACAGCCTGTTTTTCAGCGTTCTCCCCCAGCGCTGATTCAACCTAAACAAACACAAATTGATGTGCAGCAAATATTAGCTCAAACAAAAAAAGTAGCACCTGAATATTCAGTTGACTATATCCAGTTCAGTAACCTCGATAAACCTGAAAAAGCCAATGCACGTATAGCCTTGTATAGTCCCGATCAGATGTTACGTGGAGCAAATCAAGACTTTATGCGTATGAACCCCTACGCCGTTGAGCACTTTAATCATAAAGGTATTAACACACAGACTGATGCTGGAAATAAGTTAATCAATGTCATGTTTAGTCTACATTTTGGAAGTTTTGGTGGTACGGGCGTACGCTGGATTTATTTTGTGTTAGGTGTCGGTGGCGCTTTCTTGTTTTATACAGGTAACATTCTTTGGGTTGAAACCCGCGCACGTAAACAAAAGCGTGCTGAAGATCCTGTTCCTGTTCAACGTAAAGATGTAGTGTTTCTTGCGAACTTAACGATAGGTGCATGTTTAGGGTGTGTTTTAGCTGTCGTAGGTACAATGTTGGCCAGTCGTTGGCTTTTCGCAGCGCTTAACATTGAAAGCATGAACCACCTCTTTATGTATGGTTATTATGCGATTTTCCTACTGAGTTTGATTTATACCTTTGTGATTGGCTATGCAAAAGCTTTACCACAACTGCTGTTAACCTTGGTTTTAGTGTTATTTGCGATTCCGCTTACATCCCTTTTAGCCTACTTCATTCCTCAAAGTGGCTTATGGGTACATGGCGGAGAAATCTTAGTGGTTGATTTCTTAGCTGTCATTTTTGCTTTCGCATTCTGGCGTTTTTATCAACAAGCCCAAGATCGCCGAAAATCTGCTCCAACGGGTAGTTTATGGGCTAACTAACAACCATGAATCAGCATGACTGAAACAATGTGTGAAAAATGAAAAATTATAAAATCCACATTGTTTCGGTCAGTTGTTTAATTTCTTGAATATCATGACTCACATAAATCATCGGAATTTTTATTTCCTGTTTTACTTTCTGAAAAAAAGGAATAATTTCAGCTTTATGATTCGCATCTAGTGCTGATAACGGCTCATCAAGCAATAACAGCTTAGGTGAATATAATAATGCTCGACCCAGTGCTACGCGCTGTTTTTCCCCTCCTGAGAGTTTGATGGGCATACGTTGTAATAAGTGCCCTAACTTTAATAACTCAATAATATAATCTGCTTCAAAGTGACGTTCTTGTTGGGACAGGTGCTTAAGACCAAATAATAAGTTTTGCTTCACCGTTTTATGCGGAAAAAGCTGAGCATCTTGAAAAACTAATCCAACATGCCGCTTTTGGGTACTCAAGTTAATGTTTTGATTTGAATCAAACCATGTTTGATCCTGTATTTTAATGAGTCCACTACGCGGTGTGTTCAGCCCTGCTATGGCATGTAAAATCGATGTTTTACCTGACCCAGAGGCACCAAATAGCCCAATAACAGCATCATCTGACTGGAAACTAGGTTCAATATGAAATTGACCCATGTGTAGCTGAAAACGGCAATCAATTAACATATTTCTACCGCCCCAAACGCTTTTTTTGATAACGATGAAACCACTGTGCAAACCATAGCGCTAAAAAAGCCACACTTAACGATAAAACAATAAGCCTTTGAATAGCAGCCTCTGTATCGGGCTGTTGCATTAAGCTATACATGGCCAAAGGCAAAGTCCGTGTTTCATTTGAAATATTACCCACAAAGGTAATGGTCGCACCAAACTCACCTAAACTGCGGCAAAAACATAAAATTGCACCAATTAAAATACCACTGTTGGCAAGTGGCAACGTGACATGAAAAAATGCCCCTAAAGATGAAGCACCTAATGTCTTGGCTGCCATTTCTAAACGCTGATCGACCAATTCAATTGCTAGTCGAATAGATTGCACCAATAGCGGAAAACCCATTACTGCGGAAGCAAGAACGGCGCCTTTCCAGTTAAATGCAAAATCAATTCCGAGCGGTGCCAAATATTGTCCAATAATGCCGCGGCTCCCAAAAACTTGTAAAAGCAAATAACCAGGAACCACTGGCGGTAGTACCAAAGGTAAAAACACTAAAGTTTCAATGAATGACTTACCCCAGAACTCTTTACGCGCCAAAAACCATCCCACGCAAATTGCAGGAATAATACTGACGACAAGACAACTTGCCGCTACCTTACAAGAAAGTTGTAGCACGCTGAGTTCTTCTGGGGTTAAAGAAAACATCATGGTTTTGCTGGAGCCAACACGCTAAAACCATACTTTTTAAAGACAGCTTTGGCTTGATTGCTTTGTAAAAATTGATAGAACTTTGTTGAGCTCCGATTCTTTTTAACTATCCCTAGAGGATAAATAATTGGTGAATGCGTATTTTCTGGAAATACCCCAACTACTGTTACATCTTTACTAATCGCTGCATCGGTTGCATAAACAATACCAACCTGACATTCACCTCGCGCAACAAAATTTAATGCAGCTCGAACATCTTCTGTTTCAACTAACTTTGGCTCAATACGGCTCCACCAACCTAGGTTAGTAAAAGCTTGTTTAGCATATTTGCCTACAGGCACACTTTTTGTATCCCCTGTACAAATCTTGCCAGTAAATACTTTATTGGGATCGGTGGTTTTATCTAGTTTTATATTTAGTGACTGCCCTTTAGGGGTAATTAGAACGAGACGGTTGCCTAATAGATTTATACGGTCATTTGCTGCAACTAATTTTTTGTTTTGTAGATAATCCATCCACTGGGTATCAGCAGAGATAAAAATATCGGCGGGAGCACCTGCTTCAATTTGTTTCGCTAATGTCGATGAGCCTGCATATGAAGTTTTAACTTCTACTTTATTTTGTTTTTCATAAATTTTTTCTAAATCGTTAATCGCATTGGTTAAGCTCGCTGCTGCATAAGCGGTAACCGATTCAGCTTTGGCTGGAACATTAAAGACTAATCCTATGCTGAGCACCGAACAGGCTAAAGCCAACTTTTTTATCTTCGTATCACTTACCATTATATTTACCTTTTTGTCGTTTTTTGCAGCGATATATACCCAAGAATATAGCGATAAGCATACGCGATGAAAAGTAGAAATTATTTATAAAGATGGATATTTTTTCTGAACAATTAAAAACCTATAGTTAAGCAAAACTGATTCACGCTTAAATTCTTTGATTTATAAAATAATTCTCATCTTATTTCTTTAAATAGCTATTCATAATTTGATAGTCATGTTCTAAGGCTTGTCGAGCATTGATTTCCATTTGACGATAGTGTTGTAAAACTTTCTGGCCCAAAGCAGTAACGGCTGCCCCACCACCATGTGTTCCGCCTGTTTGAGTTTCAACTAAAGCTGTTTCAAAGCACTGGTTCATGGTGTCTACCAGCTGCCATGCACGGCGGTAACTCATATTCATAGATTTTGCAGCTTGTGAGATCGAACCAGTTTTCTCAATTGCTTCAAGTAAGTCTGCCTTACCCGGTCCAAATGCAATGTTCTGCTCTAAAAGAATTCTAATCTGTAGTTTTAAATTTTGTTTTTTCATAGACTTAGTTCACAAAAGTTTATTTTATGCTCGTTAACATTATAGGGAAGTTTAACAAGCTAAGACATATACAAATTTAAATCTCACCTCTTTCTTGAAAAGAGTTCGATTAAAAAAATCAAAACTGCACAAAGTGGATAAAGATCTGGAAAAAACGGATAGAGGCCAAAGCCTAATCGCGGTTCAATCAGTTAAAAGCTGAATGAATAGGATTGAGCAAATGACCTCATCTAATTTAAAACAATGGAATGATTTTGTAGATGGATGTATCGACTTCCGTCCTAACGATGGCGTGTTTCGTATTGCACGTAATATGTTTACTGAGCCTGAACTATTTGACTTGGAAATGGAACTTATTTTTGAAAAGGTTTGGATTTATGCATGTCACGAAAGTGAAATTCCAAACAATCATGATTTCCTAACAGTTCAAATTGGTCGTCAACCGATTATTGTGAGCCGTGATGGTAAAGGCGAATTACACGCGATGGTCAATGCTTGTGAGCATCGCGGCGCGACCTTAACACGCGTTGCTAAAGGCAACCAATCTACATTTACTTGTCCATTCCACGCATGGTGTTACAAGTCAGATGGCCGTTTAGTGAAAGTCAAAGCACCTGGTGAATATTGTGAAGATTTTGATAAATCAAGCCGAGGCTTAAAACAAGGCCGTATTGCCAGCTATCGTGGATTTGTATTTGTAAGCCTTGATACTCAAGCAACAGATTCTCTAGAAGACTTTTTGGGCGATGCCAAACTGTTCCTTGATTTAATGGTTAATCAGTCGCCAACAGGTGAACTCGAAGTACTTCAAGGCAAGTCATCTTATACCTTTGCAGGTAACTGGAAGCTACAAAATGAAAATGGCCTAGATGGCTACCATGTCAGTACTGTTCACTATAACTATGTTTCTACAGTCCAACATCGCCAACAAGTCAATGCATCAAAAGGTGAAGAACTCGATACGCTTGACTATAGCAAATTAGGGGCTGGTGACTCAGAAACTGACGATGGCTGGTTCAGCTTCAAAAATGGTCATAGCGTATTGTTTAGTGACATGCCGAACCCAACTGTTCGTCCGGGCTACAGCACAGTTATGCCATATATGGTCGAAAAATATGGCGACAAATATGCTGAGTGGGCAATGCACCGTTTAAGAAACTTGAACTTGTACCCTAGCCTATTTTTTATGGATCAAATTAGTTCACAGCTTCGTATTGTTCGTCCAGTGGCATGGAATAAAACCGAAGTCATTAGTCAATGTATTGGCGTTAAAGGTGAATCTGCTGAAGCGCGCCGTAACCGTATTCGCCAGTTTGAAGATTTCTTTAATGTGTCGGGCCTTGGTACACCAGACGATTTAGTCGAATTCCGTGAGCAGCAAAAAGGTTTCCAAGCACGACTTGAACGTTGGAGTGATATTTCGCGCGGTTGTCAGTCTTGGGAATATGGCGCAACTAAAAACTCACAAGATTTAGGCATTCAACCCGTCATTACTGGCCGAGAGTTTACCCACGAAGGACTCTATGTAAACCAGCATGGACATTGGCAACGTCTGATGCTCGACGGATTAAACAAGAAAGCATTGAAAATGCAAGATATTACTTTTGAAAACAATACCCTGATGGATGAGGTGTAACCATGTCACAAGAACTATATTTTGCTGTATCTCAGTTTTTGTACAAAAAAGCAGAGCTTTGTGATGCTTATGACTGGGATGCCTACCTAGAGCTTTACGATGAAGATAGTGAATATCATATTCCCCAGTGGATTGATGACCATAACTATGTTCAAGATCCAAATCAGGGTTTGTCTTATATTTATTATGCAGACCGTACAGGCCTTGAAGACCGTGTATTCCGTATTCGTACCGGAAAAGCAGCCTCTGCAACACCGTTACCACGTACTTTGCACAGCATAAACAACATTCGAGTTAAAACACTGGATGATGGATTAATTGAAGCAAAAGTTGCATGGCAAACGCTTTATAACCGTCAAGGTTTAGAAGGCTATTTTTACGGACACGCTACTTATCTTTTACGCCAAACCGCAGATGGTTTCCGTATTCGTCGTCAGCACAGCATTTTGCTTAATGACAAAATTGATTCCGTTTTAGACTTCTATCACGTTTAAGGGGAATGAAAATGGGACATTCAGTTGCACTTAACTTTGCCGATGGCAAAACCTTTTTCATTTCGGTAAATAACGATGAATTGTTGCTTGATGCAGCAGTTCGCCAAGGAATTAACCTACCGCTAGACTGTCGTGAAGGTGTTTGTGGTACCTGTCAGGGTCAGTGTGAAACTGGTATTTATGAACAAGAATATGTTGATGAAGATGCATTAAGTGAGCGTGATTTGGCTGAGCGTAAAATGTTAGCTTGCCAGACGCGTGTGAAATCCGATGCTGCTTTTTATTTCGATCATGATTCTGCTATCTGTAACACTGGTGATACTTTAAAAATTGAAACTAAAGTGACCGCTGTTGAGCTGGTTTCTGAAACAACAGCAATTTTGCATCTTGATGCAAGCAGTCATGCTGCACAACTTCAGTTTTTACCGGGTCAATATGCTCGTTTGCAAATTCCAGATACTGAAGATTGGCGCTCATATTCATTTGCAAACAGACCAAATGCGACCAATCAATTACAGTTTTTAATTCGTCTCTTGCCAGATGGTGTGATGAGTAATTATTTGCGTGATCGTTGTCAGGTTGGACAAACCCTACTCATTGAAGCACCACTTGGTAGTTTCTATTTACGTGAAGTACAGCGACCACTGGTTTTTGTGGCAGGTGGAACAGGATTATCCGCATTTTTAGGAATGCTTGATAACTTGGTCGAACAACCTAACTCACCTGCTGTTCAATTGTACTATGGCGTAAATAATGAAACTGACTTGTGTGAACAACAGCGTTTACATGCCTACGCAGAGCAGCTACCAAACTTTAGTTATCACCCGATTGTGACTAAAGCAACCGAAGCTTGGCAAGGTAAAGCGGGCTATATTCATGAGCACTTAAATAAAGATCAACTGGCTGAACAAGCTTTTGATATGTATTTATGTGGTCCACCGCCAATGATTGAAGCTGTTAAAAATTGGTTAGATGAACAATCTTTGCAAAACTATCGTATTTACAGCGAGAAGTTTTTACAGAGCAATACCTCACGTTAAAAGTATAAATAATTTAAAAACCACTAAAACCTGAAATGATTCAATATACTCTGTAGGGGGTATATTGAATTTTTTATTTAAATTAAAAGTTTTTATATATCAATAATATAAAATAATAAATTCTGATAAAATAAATTGACCAGCTCACTCGGATTTGCTATAAATTTTGATAGATCTTAAGGAATAAGATCATGATGAGATTAACTTATAGCACCTTTTATATCCCCCTATTCTATTTCTCAAATGTATTAAATTGATGGACAAAATCCGACGTAAAAATTTGAGAAAATCATATTAATTAGCGGTTAAATTGGTCTGTATTTTGCTTATATCTCATTGTAATTTGCGAGTAACTTAATTTTTTAAGTACCGTATTTACTTGCTGTGCAGCGAAGTTTTAAAGCTCTTGCAATACAAGTAAATACAGGAGTGAGCCAAAAGGGATAAATATGAACCAAGCCAACTCCCCAGAACTCAGTGGGCGTCATTTTCAAAATGAGTCTATCTTTACCAATCATAATCTGGTCTTTGATCACCACGATTTAAGCGAAACTTGCCGAAATGTAGGCCAAATTTTTAAACCGCATGATCTTAAAATCTCTCAGCAGAAGCGAGATTTCAGTGCAACCATGCACCATGTTAAAACAGGCGCATTGTCTATTAGTCGCTTGGAATATGGTGCGGATGTCATTATTGAACCAGATCACCTTGATAACTTTTACTTAATTCAAATTCCAACTCAAGGCTACGCAGAAATTGAGTTTGGTTCGCAAAAGTTTATTTCTTATTCTCAAGTTGCTTCTCTTATTTCTCCTCAGCAATCTTTACGTATGCGTTGGCACGCGAACTCACCACAGCTCATTTTAAAAGTTTCAAAGGATGATTTTACTTACCATTGCCGTCAACACATTGCCGATTCAGAAAACAACTTACTCGTTTTCGACCCAAAATTAGACTTTGCTACACAAAGTGGAGCCTACTTTTTACAGCTCGTTAGAACATTGATGGATGCTTTAGCATGTGAACAACATCCGCTTCATCATCCTTTAGCCTTTAAACAATTTGAGTCAAATTTGTTTAATGCCCTCATTTATGGTCAACCCAATAACGCATTACATAAAATAGATCAGCATAAAGAAAAAACAGTATCTCCTTATTTCGTGAAGCGCACAGAAGCCTATATTAAAGAACATTTACATGAGCCGCTTAATGTCGAGATTTTAGCTGAACATGCAGGCGTGAGCGTAAGAACTCTATTTACTGGTTTTAAAAATTATTTGGGAACCACCCCAATGTCTTATTTAAAAGAATTACGCTTTGAACAAGCTCATTTAGAGCTGATGCATAATGAAAATCTGTCGGTTACTGACGTTGCATTTAAATGGGGATTTACTCACTTAGGTCGTTTTTCTCAAGAATATAAACGCCGTTATGGTGAGTTACCTTCTTCTACTCGCCGTTCTGGTCAAAGCGAAGGCTCAGGCTTAATTACTTCAATTTTTTCATAAACTAAAATAGATAAAAGCCTTTTATATTTTAGATATAAAAGGCTTTTTTTATAAATTGTTTATAGATTAGAAATGGTGAACATAACGAACTTGTAGTCGTGTTCCCTCTGGGCGGTTTTCAGCATCTTGCTCAAAATAAGCATTTGCGACCAAATGATCATTTTTAGAAAAACTATACATTGCACCTGGACCAATTGCCCAGACTTGTTCACGTCGACCTTTGACTTTTTCACCATCCACTTCAGTATCTGTGACTTGTTTTAGCCAATAGCCATTTAGTCCTAAACGAAACTGTTCAGTAATGGCATAGTCTGTTGCAAAGTTTGCATGAATTGCTTGCCCAGCTTGCATATCATTTGCTCCAGCAAAAGCATAGCTTGGGTCATTATTCTTAAAGTTATAGAGATAATGGATACGTGTGGATGCGGTCCATTTAGGATTAAACCAATACGTTGCAGCCCAATAAGGGTCAAATGAAACAGCGTTATTACTGGGGTTGATATCTTTTTGTTGATCGTATTCGCCAGTAGGTAAATTCACCTGAAACTCAAAACGATGTACAAACTTCGGCCCTTGCGCGCCCATGATTGGATCGAATTGAATAAAAGGTCCGATCATGATGTCCCCAAAGCCACTTTGGGCTTTGATAGCAGCATTATTCAAGCCATCATCCATGTCCATTTTGCTGACAAAAGGAATTAAAAAATTTATACCTAAACTGGCTTTATCTTTTACTCGAACATTCGATAAATAACTAACTTGTTCAACCAGTACTTGATAATTTAAATCTGTTTTAGGTAAACCTAATTTTTGTCCATTGGCATCGACCAGTTTATTACTATCGTAATTTTGAAAATAGGTTTGAGCATACCAGCCGGGCCCTGCGGGTAAACCGCCATCGAGAAAGCTGGTCATACCTAAATTTACGGTCGGTAAATCATAGGCATGAGAAACTAATGGCAAACCCAACAATGTCCCTGCTAAAAAGCCATGCTTAATTAAAGTGCTTTTCATCTTCTTATTTCCTATAAAAAATCACGACCGGATTGATCGTGATTGTTGTGAATTCATGTGCTAATTCTGGATGCTCAGCGGCAATCCGATACTTTCCTGCGTGGAACACCAATGGTTCACCTTGGCGTTGTTGGTATTGTTCAATTTGACCAATGAAAATCAGGTGATCTCCGCCCTCATACTGATTTACATTACGGCAAACCAAGGTTGCGAGTGCATCGGTCAAAATAGGAACGCCTGCATTGCATTGTTGATGGGCAATACCTGCAAATTTATCTTCAGCACCCCGAGCAAAATGTCCTGAAAGCTGATGATGCTCTTGTGCCAACATGTGAATGGCAAAATATTCAGCTTCAACAAAATCAGTCAAACTTGGAGCTGTTTTTGAAAGACTCCACAAAATTAATGGCGGATCTAAAGACAGTGATGAAAATGAATTGGCTGTCATTCCTATTTTCCGACCATCTTTACCACGAGTTGTAATCACGGTAACGCCAGTTGCAAACTGTCCAAGCAAATTACGGATTTCTCTCGGGTTTTCAGCATTAATTGCTTGTAAAGCTAAAGTTTCAATTGTGTCCATTTTTCATATCTCCCTTTGCTGTTTTGCCCTTAAGCCACTTTTGCTGCGGTTTTTGAGGCCATGAATGCTTGAGCCTGATTTGCATCAAACCACCAAGGAGCAAAGGCACGAGGGTCATCAAAGTTATTGGCCATAATTGAAGCAATGCTTTGGTTTTGGCTTGCGGCTGCTAATAATTCAACGACATGTGGCTGCGGTGGTACTAACAGGCTATTGGTCCAAGCCACGACTTTTTCTGCATAAGCCCAATAACGTTCAAAAGTTTGAACCATCCATTGTTCGCTAAAGTTTTGATTATCATTGGCTAAAATGGCATCGAAATAAATTTTGCTACACTTAGCAGCATTGTTTGAGCCTTGACCGGTAATAGGGTCATTCACCACCAAGGCATCTGCCATCCCAAAAATTTTCTTGCCAGACGGTAATGTCAAAACGGGTTTACGTACGGTCGGTGGGAAACGTCCAGCCAAATATCCGCCTGCATCGGTCAACTCAACATTTGCGCAGCGTTCATATTCCCAAGGCACAAATTTTTTGAGTAAATCCAAACTGCATTGCAGATGCTGTTCCGGTGTTTTGACATCTTGCCAGCAGTCCATTGGGCCGTTTGGAATACCTTCAAACACCATGATGTCGCAAGGACCATTAACGGTAAGTGCTGGAAATGAAAAGTATTCGCCGACTTCAGGAATAATGTTAAAAGTCACACGTGAATAAGGTGAAATTGGCTTCATGTTTTTGACGTAGGTTAAAGCCAAAGCGCGCTGCGGTTTATCAAAAACACTGCGCACATCATCACGTTCAAACTGTTTAACGACTTCACCTTTACCAGCCGCGAGTAATACAAGCTCGTAGTCGTTTGCGAGTTGTTCTAACTCTTCTATACCAACATCCTGAATCACTAATCGACCGCCACGGCGTTCAAATTCTTCCATCCAATATGGCATTTTGACGCGTTGATCGACCGATTGAGCGTAACGCTCAAGACGAGCACTCCATTCAAATGCTTTACCACCATTTTCAGGATTGACTAAAGCTAGCCCAATGCCTTCTACTGCTGGGCATTGTTCTTCCCAAAAATTTAGTCCCAAGTCACGTTCAGTTTGTAAAGCGGTATGAAACATACACTGGCTTGACATGACTTTACCTTGGCGGATTTCATCGGCAGTTCGGTTGGTGATCATGGTCACGTCATAGCCTGTATCTAATAAGCCTAAACCAAGCTGTAAACCAGACTGTCCTGCTCCAACAATTGCAATACGGCGCATAATCTTCTCCATAATTTTTTAAATGTGCTTTTAAAATGCTGTGCTATTCGGCTAAACGTGGAATAGCGGGCTGTGATCCTTCAGGTCCCATCACTGAATATCCGCCATCGACCGCATAATCAGCTCCAGTGACAAAACTCGCAGCGGATGACAATAAAAACAAAACAACATTGGCGACTTCTTCGGGATGACCCAATCGGCCTAGCAAGTGATAATCGGCTGCCACACTATCTGCCTTTTCACGGTTATTACCACTGACTTCTGCAATGACACGAGACCATGTCCAACCCGGTGAAACTGAGTTGACGCGAATACCATCGGCAGCAAAATCCATTGCCATGCTTTGTGTGAGTTGACGTATCGCGGCCTTAGAAACCGGATATAACCAGCGTCCTGTTTGTGCCACTTTGGCCGAGATTGAAGTAAAATTAACGATTGAACCTTGCTGCTTTTTTAGGTCATGGTATAAAGCACGGCTCAGCTCAACTGTAGAGACCAAATTAATATCGAGTGCTTGTAACCAGTCCTGACGTGAGGATTTAAAACCGTCATCTAAATATGTACATGCCAGATTGACTAAGTAACTCACTTCACCTAAATGTTGGTGAATATCTGCCACAGCTTGTTGAATAGCAGCATCACTGGTTAAATCGGTTTGGATAAACATCACATCATGATTAAAGCTTTCCGCAATTGCCTTGCCTTTGGCATCAATATCTAAGATAGCGACATGAGCACCTGCACTCACTAAGGCTTGCACAACAGCTTTACCAATCAGTGTTGCACCGCCGCTCACCACAGCGACTTTTCCTTTTAAATCTATATTCATTACAGATACTCCTTAATTGACTGGCTTGCCTTCACTACTTGACCAAGATGGCATCAACGTATTTGAAGGAAGATCTTCATCAAGAAGTTTTCGTGCTGTCTCGACACCTGCAACTGGTAAGCCTGTTGGGTCTAATAAACCAATTTGAACGAGCACCGACGCTTGGTCCCAATAAATATGCTCATGGCACAGCTTTGAGCCTCTGAACTGAATTACACCTAACATTGGAATCTCGACGTATTTACCAGTCGGTTTTACACCCGGTAATAACCAGTCAATTTCAGCATCGTGGGTAAAGCTCATAATGAACTCGTCTACCACTTGCGTTGAGCCAACCGTACGAGAGATCGAAGTGATCTTCATATCTTTCGGGTTTTGGTGAACAAAATGATATTGATAAAAACGAGCAAGCTGGCTTTGGCCTACACCACCAGTTAAAGTTGGAATATGGTTGACATAAGGTTCTGCGACCATTGTTGCCATGGTTGCTGGCACATCACGCGTATCAAACTCATGACGAATATGCTCTTCCCATAGCGCAACTAAGTCATATTTCGGTCCAATCGTGTCATGTAGAGCGGTTACTGTACGCTCGTGGGCAAAACGTGCTGACGGTTTGTGATAATGATTGCTTTTAGGGCGTGCAAAAGCATGATCAACACCTTCATAAACATAAGCTTGTACATTTGAAAATTGGTTAGCTGCATCAACAATCGCTTGTCTCGCATCTGGCGGTGTAAATTGGTCCAGCTCTGCAATATGTAAAACCAAACGCCCTTTTACGTTGGCTAACTCATCTAACGCTTTTTCAATGCCTACACCGTAATAACCTACGGCACATGCCACGTCAGAAAGTCGACAACCTGCCAGATACGCCAGCTTTCCACCTAAACAGTACCCCACCACACCAAGTCCTGTAGAGGTGTCACATTCTGGTCGTGTCTTTAAAAAAGCTAAGCTGTCTTGAATATCTTCAACACCGAGGTTTTCATCATATTGCTGATAAAGCTCGAAAGCCTTTTGAAAATCTTCTGGTGTATAACCCAGTTCTATATTAGGTGCTACACGCCAAAATAAATCAGGAACTAAAACGGTATAGCCTTCTTCTGCAAGAAATTCTGCTTTTTCTCGCATGGCTGCATTCACCCCAAAGATTTCCTGACAAAGCACCAAACCGGGTCCTTTTCCTGTTTCTGGCGTCGCTAGATATGCACTGAACTGCTTTCCAGATGCTGTTTTAATTTGAATGGTTTGACCAGCCATAGTGTCAACTCCTGACATTGTTATGGCTTTATCTTCTATGCAAATTTTTTTCTAGACTGTCCAAAAGCTGCAAGCACTATCCAATCTCTGCGCAATTATCAAAATTAATCAAACTGGATAAAACACTAAAAATAAGAAAACTAATAAATTTCATAATTTTAAACTAAAAAATTGAATTAATGCTTTTTATCTCATTTGGAAAAAATGGATGAAGATTAGGACTTATTGGATAGTGACGATTGGCTAAAAATAGTTCAATCAAGTCATGTAATTCGTTTGATTACATAAAAAAAGCCCAGTCATTTTCTAAATTAAGGCGTTTATTTATGCATCGACCATGGCCAATTTATGGACAACAAAAAACGTTAATGCTCATCAATATTTTATGTTGCAGTGCATTTTCTACTCAGGCTTATTCAGCGGATGAAGAATGGAAATTTACATCAAAAAATGCATATATAGACAGAAACTATGACAATCCAGATGTAAAAGATACAGGTAGCTGGTCACAATCAGTTTCTCTATTTTACAACTCAAATATGCATGATACGCCGTTAGAAATTGGTGGAACCCCAATTCAAATTGGCGCAAATGCTTCAGCACAATATGCGGTTCGTTTAAGCCAAGATAAACATGTTGCAGATACGGTATTACCTTTTGATAAAGCCACGCAGTCCCAAGCACCTGATTATCTAAAATATGGCGCGACTTTAAAGTTAGGCTATAACAAGACGCTACTCAGCATTGGTGAATTATGGCTGGATTTACCCGTAACCACTGTAGATGCAAGCCGACAACTCCTGACGTCTTATTGGGGAACTAATCTTAAAAGTCAGCTAAACGATAAGCTTTTTGCAGAAATTGGCCGTATTGAAAAAGTATCACCGCGAAATGAAGAAGATTTCCATCGATTTTCATTTACGTCAAAAGGTGTGACTGGCTACTCCGACGGACTTAACTACATAGATCTTCGCTATCAATTTACGCCTACGTTGAAGGGCGAATATTACTTTGGGAATATGGAGGATTTATATAACAAACACTATGTCGGCATAGACCATATATGGAAAAATTCTAATTTTTCAGTTAATTCAAAGTTCAAATATTTCAATGCCAAAGATAATGGAAATCTTTTTGACATCGATGCACAAAATGTAGGGTTACTAGAAACGCTTAAAGTAAAAAATCATAGCTTTGGTTTAGGTTATCAGCAAATTATTGGTGAGTCTGCTTACCCGTTACCAGATGGTTTCTTGCCTGAAACTTATTTCATTAACTGGAACACCACTGGTTTCTTCAAACAAGATGAAAAGTCTTATCACTTCATCTATGGCTATGACTTTAAAGATTATGTGCCGGGTCTAAATACCACTTTCAAATATGTATATGGCGATCACTTCAAAACAGCAGATGGCTTAAAAAATAAAGAAAGTGAAGCAAACGTTATTGTCAATTATGCCCTTCAACAGCCATTCCTCAAGGGCTTAGCTCTTCAGTACATCTTCATCAATTATGACGTTAAGCATGGAAATGATTTCTCTGAAAACCGTTTCTTCGTCAATTACAGCAAAAAATTTTAATGAATAAGGAATACGTATGAAAACGATAGATGCAAACACGATTATCAACCGTGAGAAACTGTCTCCACTACAGTGGATGGTTTTTATCCTAGGCTTTTTTGTCTTCTTCTGTGATGGTCTAGACACAGGAATTATTGGTTTTGTTGCCCCTGCATTGCTAGATGATTGGGGAATTACCAAGCCTCAACTTGCTCCAGTTTTAAGTGCTGCCTTAGTCGGTATGTCGATCGGTGCAATCATTTCGGGGCCTTTATCTGATAAGTTTGGACGTAAAGGCGTCATTGTTTTTACAAGCCTTTTATTTTCAATATTTACAATTTTGTGCGGATTTGCTAATTCAACTCAAGACTTAATGATTTATCGCTTTATTACAGGTGTAGGTTTAGGCGCAGCCATGCCAAACATCAGTACGATTGTCTCTGAATATATGCCCGTAAAGCGTAAAGCATTCCTTACAGGCCTTGCTGGCTGTGGATTTATGTTGGGTATTTCTTGTGGCGGTGTGCTGTCAGCTTATCTATTAGAAAGCTATGGCTGGGCCAAAGTAATTATTATTGGCGGAAGCATTCCGCTCATTTTAGTGATTGCTTTATTGCTTAAATTACCTGAATCAACTCAATACTTAATTACACGTCATCAACAAGAGAAAGCTCAGCGTATTTTAGAGAACATTCAAGGACATTCCTTCCAAGAGCCGGTAAAACTTGTTTTAACTCAAGCAGAAAATGCCTCTGATGAAAATCCAGTTAAAGTGGTTTTAGGAAAATATCTGTGGGGTTCAAGCATGCTTTGGCTCTGCTGCTTTACCAGTCTATTGGTGTTTTATCTTTTAACAAGCTGGATGCCAACGATTTTAAAAACAGCAGGCTTTAGTACTCAACAGTTTAGTTTAATTGCAGCGATTTTCCCTTTTGGTGGTGTGATTGGTGCAACCATTATGGGATGGTACATGGATAAACTGAATCCAACTACAGTCATTAAATATTCATATCTCATCGCTTTTGGACTATTCATTGTTGCAGGTCTAGTGAGCTCAAATATTTTCTTGTTAGGTCTAACTATTTTCTTAATTGGTGCCTTACTCGCTGGTGCACAGTCTTCATTACTGCCACTTGCAGCTATGTTCTATCCAGCAGTGTGCCGTGCTATTGGCGTTTCATGGATGCATGGTATTGGTCGTATCGGCGCAATTTTAGGTGCTTTCTTTGGCTCGCTCATTTTCACTTTCAACCTAAGCTTAAGCGGTATTTTCTTTATTCTTGCATTACCAACTTTCGTCTCATTTATTGCACTTAGCCTGAAAGTGATTTATGAAAAATCTAAAAACAAACAAGTGTTAAAGCTCGAAGAAAGTCTATAAATATTAAGCGATAAATAAAAAACTGATTTAGTTGCCTAAATCAGTTTTTTATTGGGAAAATTAAATATCAGAAAATTTTGCCTTTAGTCTCACTTGGATTTTCGCCAAATTCTTCGCGATATTCTTGAGAAAAACGGCTTAAATGGTTAAAGCCCCAGTCATAGGCAAGCTTTGAAATAGAAACCTTTCTATCTGCTCCTGTGGTGCTCAAGATTTTATAAATTTGTTGGAGACGATATTTTTTTAAATACGACATAGGGCTTGTGCCGTAGTATTGTTGAAATTCGTCATACAATTTTGATTTTGAAACCCCAGCCAGACGTTGCAAGTCTTCTGCACAGATTTCTTCGTGAGCATGTTCAATAATAAAATTACGAACCTTACGGATATAAGTTGGCTCATCTTGATGTGAGAGTGACTTTAAGGCTTCAGAGTAGTTGTTCTCTTGAGACAACAATAACGCTTTAATTACAAAATTTTCATAGTCTTCAGACAACATCTGCAAACCATAAAAATTGCTATATTGCGATTTTAACTGTACAAAATTTTGAATATTTTTCCACCATGCACCAATAAGTTGCTCAGAGTCTAAGTGCATTTCAGGATTAAAAATAATAGGACTTTCAATTGGTTTATTGAGTAGATCTGCAAGAACAATCTGCATACTCCGTTCAGGAATAACCACCTGAAATTTTCTGCAATCTTTATCGATAATCAAATCTTGCTGATCGTTATTTGAAACAATAAGGCCCCTGTTTTCATCAGATTGATAATGAGCACCACGAATGTTGAGAGCTTGTCGACCTTGTATCGGCAAACTAATGCTATACGCTTTTAAATTTGAGATGTTAATGGCAACGTTTGCACCATAACTGATTGTACCGATTGCCATTTTTTTATTAGGCAAACGCATTCCGTCATAGTGAAAATCGAGAGTGTCTTTGTAAATTGTGTCTAGACGGTGTTCACCACAAATCGTGGACATCAAATTCTGCGCAAATTCAGCTTTGCGAGAATAATGATTGAGTTCCGTCTGTTGGCTGAGTGATATCATATCCTTTTCACCTAGCTAAATAACTTATTGCTTAAAAAGCAACTTGTATGCCAATTAATATCCTTTAATTGACGAATTTTCCTGAAAAATATCTAATCAAGAAAGAGAGTAAAGATTACTTTCTCATACTCTATTAGATTTTAAAAATGGAAATAAGTTAAATACCTTTAAAGTATAATTTCATACTTTAACAAACTTATTTTATTAGATTTTTTATAAACATATAGAGTAGATATAAATCATTATTTTGAACAGTAGACTATCGTAAATTTTAATGAATAAAAAAACCGCCTATTTAAAATAAGCGGCTTTTATAAAATACTTAAATTACTGAGCTGTGTAACCACCATCCATAACAACAGCTTGGCCTGTTACCCCACCTGCTTTGCTACTCGCAAGGAAAATCGCATAGTCAGCAATTTCTTCAACAGAGAGTAAACGCTTTTGAGGAACCATTGCCAAAATTACATCTTCAAGTGCGCTGTCTAAACTTACATTACGGGTTTTAGCCAAATCTGCAATTTGCCCACGAACCAATGGTGTATCTACATAACCCGGACATAAAGCATTTACAGTAATACCGTCACGTGCACACTCCAATGCTGCAACTTTTGTTAGGCCAATCACGCCGTGTTTCGCGCTGTTATAACCTGCCTTTCCAGCAAAACCAATCAAGCCATTAATTGAAGCCATGTTAATAATACGTCCATATTTTTGAGCTTTCATGATTGGTAAAACATGTTTAATACCAATAAATGCCCCAGTTAACATGACCTGAACTAACTTTTGAAAAACAGCCGTTGGAAACTCTTCAATAGGTGCAACATGTTGGAAACCAGCATTATTAATTAAGATATCAACCGTGCCAAAGGTCTTTTGAGTAAGCTCAATTGCTTGTTTATAAGCGTCTTCATCGGTCACATCACATGGTGCAGATAATGCTTCAAAGCCTTGCTCTTTAAGTGAATTCGCCGTTTCTTGGCACTTTTCGGCATTCATATCAGAAATAACAACTTTGGCACCTTCTTGAGCAAATTTCTTAGAAATCTCTAGACCGATACCACTTGCAGAACCTGTAATAAAAGCAACTTTACCGTCTAAAAGTTTAGTCATCTATTTACTCCTTAATACTTATAACGTGCTGATTTAAACAATACCCGTTACGGTAAAGACCGTAATCACTACAAATACTGCTAATGTTTTAATTACCGTAACTGCAAAAATATCTTTATACGATTGTTTATGGGTTAAACCTGTAACAGCGAGTAAAGTAATAACAGCACCATTATGCGGAAGGGTATCCATACCACCCGATGCCATTGCAACCACGCGGTGCATAACTTCTGGTGGAATACCCGCAGCTAAAATCGCGGCGTTATAATGTTCAGCCATCGCACTTAAAGCGATACTCATACCACCAGAAGCTGAACCGGTAATACCTGCTAAAACGGTTGTCGTCACCGCCCCATTCACTAAAGGGTTTGTAAAGGTACTGCTCATTGCATGACTAATCAGGGCAAAGCCAGGTAATGACGCAATAATTGCACCAAAGCCATACTCAGAAGCCGTATTCATCACAGCTAAAAGTGAGCCGCCAATACTGGCATTAATGCCTTCTTTAAAGTTCGTCACTACACGTTGGTAATCAAACAAAATTGCAGTAATAATCCCGACAATGAGCGCAAGACCCACCGCCCAGATCGCACCAGTTTTTGCAACATCTACGGTGTAATCAGCAAGACCAACAGAGGCAAAATCAAAGCCATTTGGATACCACTCTTTAATTGCTTTAGACAAATATTTGTTCATTACTGCAACAAGAATAAGAGGTACAAATGCTAAAAACTGACGAGCCGTACTTCCATTATTTTGCAAAGCCATATCAGCTTCAATTTCTTGAGGCGGCATATTGTCTATACCAAAACCAGAGAATCCTTCCCCAGCTTTTGCAGCAGCACGGCGACGCCATTCTAAGTAGCTTAAACCCATGCATAAAACAAAAATAGCACCAATAATTCCTAGAAATGGTGCGGCATAAATATTGGTACCAAAGAAAGTGGTTGGAATTACGTTTTGGATTTGTGGAGTACCCGGCAATGCATCCATGGTGAATGTAAATGCACCAAGCGCGATAGTTCCCGGAATTAAACGTTTTGGAATATTGGCTTGTCTAAATAGCTGGTTTGCAAAAGGATAAATGGCAAATACAGCAACAAATAAACTTACACCGCTATATGTTAAAATTGCACCTAACAATACAACGGTTAAAATTGCTTTTTTTGCTCCAATCCATCTTACAATGGTTCTAGCAATAGACTCAGCAATTCCTGACATTTCAACGACTTTACCGAAAATTGCCCCGAGCAAGAATACAAGAAAGTAATCTTTAATAAAGTTCACCATTTTGGGCATAAATACACCCGAATAAAACGGTAAAACATTGGCTGGGTTAATCAGTAAAACTGCAAGTAAGGCACAAATGGGTGCCATGAGAATGACAGAAAAGCCCTTGTAAGCTGTATACATTAACAGCCCAAGCGAAAGTAAAATTACAAATAATTCCCACATATATTCTTTCTCCCTAAAGAATAGATATTAGGTTCAATAAAAATTACCAAAAGATATTTAGGTTATCCCAAACCTAAAATGATAAAAATCACAGTATCTATGAGTGGTAATAGGTAAATGAGCTTAAAAATAAAATATCACTAAAATATTTAAAAACAATGTAATTTATTTAAATTTTAAAATATTAATAAAATACAATGACTTATATTGCTTAAATGGTAAAAGCACAACTATTTAAAACCATTATTTTTTAATAAAACTTATTAATTATTGAGTAAATTAAATTAATATCTCTATGTTTTTTAAATTAGTTTAATTACATCATTAAATTAATAAATATTAAGAAGGTTAACTTCTCATTACTAAATACATTCCATCCTTTACATTAACAATTAAGCAGAAATTTTTTATATGAATAATCAGGTTTTTTATGAATAGATTAGGGCCTAATCATGGCAAAGGCGTTAAAATATAAAACTTTAATTACTGCGACCAACCTACGAGTCCAATAAAGATGAAGAAAAAGATGTTGTTTATAGGAAGTATATTGTTGACTTCTTTATCTACCTCAGCTGCACCATTAAAGTTACCCGATGACTGGACTCAAAATACTCAGCCATTTCAAATTACTGAAAATATATACTATGTAGGTACTCATGGTCTTGCAGCTTATTTGTTAGCTTCTGGTCATCAAGCTCTATTGATAGATACGGGCCTTCCAGAAAATACAGAACAAATAGAGCAGAACATTAAACAATTAGGTTTTAAGTTATCAGATGTAAAAATTATGGTTACGAGCCATGCTCATTGGGACCATGTAGGTGCACTTGCACGCATTAAACAAGATACTGGTGCTAAATTAATTACAATGCAGCAGGATGTTAAGGCTTTAGAAATAGGAAAACCTATAGGTGAAAACACCTTCCAAACTATTCCTTTTACTCCAGTTAAAGTTGATAAAGTGATTCACGATGGAGAAGTAGTTAAACTAGGAAAATTAAAACTTAAAGCCACGCTTACTCCTGGACATACCCCAGGTTGTACAACTTGGTCAACTGAAGTTAAATCTAACGGTAAGAACCTAACTGTTGTTTTCCCTTGCAGTCTCTCTGTAGCTGGCAATGTTTTACAAAATAATCATCAGTATCCAAATATTGTTGCAGATTATCGTAAGAGTTTTGAGCGTTTGAAAAACATGAAGGCAGATATTGTGCTTACTAGCCATCCAGAAGTTGCAGATGTCTTGGGTAATAAGGCGCGTAAAGACGCTGGACAAACCAATGCATTTATTCAACCAGAAAAACTTTCTAGTATTGTAAAAGATGCGGAAATGGCGTTTGAAAAATCACTAGTTAGTAGTCATCCATAAACATTAAGTTGTCATATTTATATGTGATAAAAATTTAAAAGCCCTGATGATTCAGGGCTTTTTTAGAAGCTGTAATATAATCACTCTTTACTATTTTCTTTTTCGAGTTATATCTAATCAAAATTATAATATTGATTAAACTTGATATTGATCCGCTTTCAAATTGGGTTGATCTACAAGTAATTCAATAAAAGATGGAATTGATGTAGTGTTAAGCAAATATGGATTAAATTCATCAACATGATGATGAAAAAAGAAATCTTTTATTTTTGTATTGATAGGAGCAAATTTCATGCTCCAATGTTTAAATAACCGTTGTTCGGACGGTTCCAAAAAGATGATCTCGCAGTTTTGATGTCTTGAATCTTTCAAAATTGATTTATAGAACAGCGCCTCAACTTGTTCTTTCTCTCCTTCTAAGTATTGTAAGAAGTAACCATTACCATAGTAAAGCACACCAGTAATGTCATTTTTAGAATTAAATTTGACAGCTTCTGTAAGAATATCAATTAAATCCTGTTTTATTTGACTATGTTCACTATTGGTTTTACTTGCATACATAAAGCCTATTAAACTCATAGCGATAACTCGAAGGTAAATGTCAATGGTGCATTCTGACACTTACATACTATCCTTACAATGCAACCTACTTAAAACCTTGTATTTCAAAAGGGCTTTGTTGCATAAAGCCTTTGAAGGTAAAGTTTTCCTAAGTTGCTAAAATTTAGGTTACAACTTGGGTATGAGGTCTGCCTAATTCTGTAAATTTATTTAATACGGCTACACGTGCATGGATCTC